>JAJFKA010000128.1 GCA_021773555.1 Gammaproteobacteria bacterium | reverse complement strand
TGGCTTACTATTTCCTTTGCTATCATCAGCCAGGGTTTGAGAGGGCACTGAATGAGATCGAAAGCGATTACTTTTCGCCAGCAATGGAGTGGTGCTGTGTTACCTGCTGGTTTTCCTAGGAATCTGGAACTGGCTGGCGAGGTGGTCCGTGAATGAGTTAAGAACGGCGCGATATCTGGTTCAGATGTCAGGCGTACCGGGTAGTGGCAAATCAACCTTGGCCAGGTGCATCGCGCAGTCAGTCAACGCGATACTGGTAGATCACGATGACACCAAATCGGCCATCATGTCGACAGGTGTAGAACCGGATTTAGCCGGGCAGGCTTCGTACGAGGTAATAAAAGCGCTAGTTCCGGGATTTTTGGAGGCGGGTCACAACGTCATCATTGACAGTCCCTGCCTGTATTCGGAATTGCTCAACTTTGGCGAGCAAGCAGCGAAGTCGGCTGGCGCGAAGTATCGTTATATTGAATGCAAGCTTGATGATCTGCAGGAGCTGAGTCGGCGTATTACTGGCCGAAAGGCAAAGCCCAGTCAAAACCAATTTGGTCCATTGGATGCTCGACCAATCCAGCATCGCGGCAGAGAGCCGATGAACGCGAAAGACCTGTTCCTCGACTGGGCTCGGAATATGAAGCGACCTCAGGCCTATCTCCTCGTGGATTCCAGCCGGGATTTGGATGTTTGTGTCCAGCAGGCATTGAGATATATCCATGACAATAATTCCCCTGAGTCGCTTTGAGTGTGCGCGCCTGCTACTCCGCTCCCTTTGCAATGCGTAAGGCATGCTGCGCCACATCCGCCAGGAATGCTTTGGTACTTCCCACCTGGGTTTGATAAGGGGCGCCATCGATCAAGGCAGAAACAAGGCGGGCGCGTCTCGCGTACTCCTTTGGTGTGTTGCCGGGGGCAGCCAGGGCGATTGCTTGCTCGAGTACCTCGTAGTGTTTGGCGTAGATGCGTGCATACAGTGCTTTGAAATTCTCGTCGTGCAGAGCCATCAGGTTTAGCAATGAAAAGATAACGGCACTTTCGCGACGCCAACGCTGAATCAGTTCATCAACAATGCCACGTAGGACGGATCGTTGAGATTTCCGGTTTGCCAACAAACGGACCATGGTGCGCTGATCTTTTTCCGCCTCCGTATAGATGACCGCAGCGAGCAGTGCATCACTGTTGGCGAAGTAATACTGAAGGTTGCCGAGGGTGATTGTGCAGCGTTTGGCAACTTCGCGCATCACCAGCCCCTTCGGTCCCAGAGTAACTAACAGGTTGCGTGCTTCAATCAGAATTCGCTGACGTGTTTCGGAGCCTTTACTCGTAAGCGGTAGTTCTGTCATCAGTGGACTCTCGATTAGAAGTATTTATTAGGTCATTGACATATTAGGTCTGTGACCTAATAATGGGTTCACATTATCAAAGAGGCCGACCCGATGCCACAAAGGTTTAGCGGTAACGACGAAATTGATGCCTTCCTGGCGCAGCCAAGACTGGCAATGTTCATCACAAATCGTGAAGGCCGTGCGCCCATGGGTGTACCTGTCTGGTTCGAGTGGTCAGGAGTTGCAGTGGAAATGTTTGCCGCAAAAGGCAGCGCCAAGCTCCGGAGAATAAAGAAGGATCCAAATGTTTCAATACTGATCACCAATCGCGTTGGTGAACCCGAGGGCTGGGTTGCATTTGACGGGGTTTGTTCCATGTTGGACGACGGTGCAGCCGCGCTTATTGGGCGTCTGGGTGAGCGATATTGGGACATGTCTGATGCGAAGGTAAAAGCTGGTCTGCAGGCCTGGATGGCGGCGGAAGAAACTTTTGTGCGGTTGCGCGTGGAGCCAACGCTCATTAGGTCGGGTCAATAGCATGTCGTTGATTTACAGAGTGATCAATCCAATCGTGAAGACCATACTCAAATCACCGGCTCACGGAGTGCTCAGCCACAATACGCTGCTATTGCGTTACCAGGGTCGGAAATCCGGGCAGCGCTATGAACTGCCAATCAGCTACGCTCGATCCGGGGACCAAATTTTTGGCTTTACCGCCAGAAAGAATCGCTGGTGGCTCAATCTGCAGGGTGGCGTTGCCATTGAACTGTTGCTTGCGGGTGACTGGGTGTTTGCGCATGCACAAGTGGAGACCCATGATCTGGAAACGATCACCAGCGCGCTTGCGGTATTCCTGCTGGCGGTACCCCGTGATGCGAAGCCTTCCGGTGTTCGACTGGCTGCCGATGGATCCCCTGATGCAAGCGACCTGAAAGCGGCGGCGCAACGATTGGTTGCCCTGCGATTGATTCCTGCCGACACCTCAATACCACCAACCCTTTTGGAGTAAACCATGGAACTCATTCAGGCTGGCCTTTCACGTGCACAAGGTTTTGTGCACGAGATACCTGACCTTATATATGCCACCGGTCCGGTTTCTTACGACTACCATTTTGGTAGTCGTTCTCTGTTCGATGGTCTGGTACGCCGGTCCTGGCTGACACCCGGTACGTTGTTTGGTGCGGATGCGGCAATGCTTGCGGTGGAGGATGACAATCTGCTGGGTGTGGTCATTGCTTTTAGGGGGCCTGAATACCGACTGCGTATCGCGGCACTCGATGTCCTTTGGCCAGAGATTCTGGCATCGGGAGAGTGTGACGACGCAGGGCTAAGAGGATTGATTGAGCGTTCCGAACATGCGCACTGGCTGAATCCAGTGCTCCGCCCGGATATTCACTACGTGCACGCGTTATCTGTCAAACCGGAACATCGGGGCAGACAAATAGGGGTCAGACTGTTGAGTTCAGCGATGGAGGCCGGCCGAATTGATGGTTGCACTGCCCTGGAACTCGATGTCTTGTCTGATAATCCTGCTGTACATTTTTATGCTTCCATGGGGCTGGAACTGCTGGTCGAGTCCAGGGCACCGAAACCTGAGGTTTTTGGTGTTCCTCCGGAATGGCGCATGGGTAAGTTGTTGTAGTCGACTGCGCGATGATTTTCACGGTGACGGGATTAAGGCGAGGTTCTGGTAGAGACAACAGGATGGAAGTGCAGTTCGGAACTAAATTATCAGAGGTAGACAGCAGGGGAGTTGCAGAAAGCTCTTTATCAGGCGACCTTTATTTTCTTAAATTTGGTGGGCCGTCCGCGACTCGAACGCGGGACCAACTAGTTAAAAGCCAGCTGCTCTACCGACTGAGCTAACGGCCCCACACAAAAGAAGCGGTATGATACCGATTCGTGACGAAAACTCAAGGTTAGAAACCGAGGGCATCCACGATCACCGGCGCGAGGTCTTCTCCTGTCAATTCATTGATGGTTATCAGTCCGCCGGGATTGATCACATTAAATTCGATGATCCAGGGATAAGCGAGATCGAGACCCGCAAATCCCACACCATAGTCCTTGAGAAATTCACCCAGGCGCTGACAATAATTCCGTTCATCATCGCCAAGCTCGCAGGGAGTAGGACGGCCGCCCTGCATCAGATTAGTTCGATGATCGCGAGTCGCCATCCGATGATACTGACCAACAATTTTACCGCCCGCAAAGAGCACCCGTTTTTCACCCGAGGCGATTTCTTCGACGTAGGACTGCAGCAGCGTGTACCGATCGTTCGCGTGCCCACAGAGCATTTCCAGAATTGCGCCATTGTTCTGGTCACCCGGCTTCAGGATAAACACATCTCGACCGAGACTGCCTGCGGGTGGTTTTGCGATCCAGGTGCCGCCGGTATTGACGATGGCATGAAGCTCTGCGGCATTGGTTGATGCATGAGTCTCCGGGTATCTGAACAGTTCGGGCTGTGAAGACAGAAAGTATTTGCTCTTCAGGTGCATCACAGCATCCAGGGAATTAATCATCTGGATAGATGTACCCGCGGCATAGAGCAGTTGCATTTTATCAAGAAAGCTCGAGCGGTAACCCAGTGAAAAGAGCCAGAGGTGACTGAAATCCTGAACGCCGTATGATTGCAAGGCCGGGATCACCTCACCAGAGATAATCGGACGGTCAGGTGTAAAGCCACTGACCACAATTTGTGAACTCACCAGTGCCAGACTATCGCAAAAACAGTAGCTCACCCTCAATCCACGGCTTTGCAATTCATTCCCTAAGCGCAGGTAATTACCGTCTTGCATGCAATCGGACTCAGAGATCAGCAGTGCGATATTGGGCATTGGCGAATGGTTCCTCCGGGTGATGACTAAGTGCGCGCAGTTTAACCCACTCGGGCGCCCGTCAATAACAGCACTTGAAGTAGGTCTTTTTAACCTTATTCATACGGTATACTCACCGAACGCTCCGATCAGGCACTCCCATTTGAGTAATATTGCCTTCGATATTCCATTACATGACAGCCACACCTTGAGTGGTGAAGAAATTCGTGCCCATAAAGAAAACATCAAAGCGCTGTTGAAGCTTCACAACGCGGTAATCGTTGCGCACTACTATACGGATGACGCCATTCAGGAACTGGCAGAGGAAACCGGCGGTTGTGTTTCGGATTCACTGGAGATGGCGAGATTCGGCCACAATACCAATGCCACTACCATTGTGGTTGCGGGTGTGCGGTTTATGGGTGAGACGGCGAAGATTCTGAGTCCCGATAAGCGGGTGATCATGCCAACGCTGGAAGCCACGTGTTCCCTTGATCTTGGCTGTCCTATCGATGAATTTTCGGAATTTTGTGATAGCCATCCTGACCGAACTGTTGTTGTCTATGCCAACACTTCTGCGGCGGTCAAAGCCCGGTCTGACTGGGTGGTTACGTCGAGCATTGCACTCGAAGTGGCGGAACACCTGATTGAGAAAGGTGAAAAGCTGCTCTGGGCACCGGATAAGTACCTGGGGGGCTATATCCAGAAGCAAACCGGCGCTGATATGGTGTTGTGGGATGGATCCTGCATCGTGCATGAGGAGTTCAAGGCGCAAGGTCTCCGGGACCTGATGCATGTTCACCCGGATGCCGCAGTACTGGTTCATCCGGAGTCGCCGGATTCGGTGATCGAACTCGCTGACGTGGTGGGTTCGACCACACAGATTATCAATGCTGCAAAGCAATTACCAAACGAGAAGTTTATCGTCGCCACTGATCGCGGGATATTCTACAAGATGCGTCAGATGGCACCGGACAAGGTTTTTATTGAGGCGCCAACCGCCGGTAACGGAGCGACCTGTCGAAGTTGTGCGCACTGTCCGTGGATGGGTATGAATGCTCTGGGTAACCTTGAATCTACGCTTAAAAATTGTGAAGTTGATTCGAGCAATGAGATATTTGTCGACCCGCTGATTGCGGGCAAGGCGATGTTACCGCTGCATCGTATGGTGGAGTTTGCGGAAAGTAATGCGCTGCGCATCAAGGGTAATCGTTAAGTTACCCGTTTTTGCCTCGTAAATTCCAGATCTCCTGCAGGCGCTGCTTGATTTTTGCATCAACCTGAAAGTTCCCACGAACCAGAGGTAGTGCGTAATTCAGCTGCTTGATCGCCTGATCAAAGTTGCCTCTTAACACAAAAAATTCAGCACGAGCCTGATGCACCCCGGGGATGTTGTTGGCGAGACCGTAAGCTTCGGCTAAAAGATACCAGGCGCGTTCATCATTTTTTCGATCCGCGACGACGTTAAGTAACACCTTTTCAGCATCGTTGGGACGACTGGCAGCGATTAATGATGTTGCATAGGTCATGGCCAACGGATAATTTCCGGGGTTAATGACGAGGCCCGCTTCAATAATATCCAATGATTGATCATAACGGCCTGCCTGGGCGTGGATTCGCGCCTCGGCGATTTGCAACGCAATGAGTCCAGGATACTTGCGTTTCAGCGGCCGCAGGTAGCGCATGGCTTCATCTATTTCTGAATTAGCAGAGAAGGCTAAAACGAGTCCATACTGGCTGGCGTCATTCTTGACAGGATCGTTACTGTTCAGCTCGGCTTTAAATTTTAACGCCGTGTCCTTGGGGTCTTTTGAAGTGATTGCCATGGTTCTTGCGCGCATCATCATAAAATCCAGGCGGGGCGGCCAGCTTTGTACCGGGTAATTGGCGGTCTGGTTGTAGGAATCCGCGATCCTTGATTTTGTGACCGGATGAGTGCGTAGAAATTCAGGTATCTGGTCGCCCGCGTAGCGATTGGCTTTTTCCAGTCGCTCGAACATATAGGCCATCGCGCGGGGGTCCATGCCTGCAGCGGCCAGTGTATCAATACCAACACGGTCGGCTTCAGCCTCGCGAGCACGACTGTGCGTTAACATGCGGCTCTGGCTTAAGCCCTGGGTGGTATTAAGCGCAGCGAGCCCCACTTCAGAGCCGACGGTGGTCATCAGTACGACGCTGGCGAGTAATCCCGCGAGGCTGATAACACCGGTTTTTTTACCGGCTTCGACACCTCTGGCAAAATGGCGCTGACTCAAGTGTGCCAGTTCATGTGCGAGAATCGCCGAAACCTCATGCTCTGTTTCCCCGTAAAAAAACAGTCCGTAGTTCACGCCAACAATACCGCCCGGCGCAGCGAATGCATTAATGAGCGGGCTGCGTATCAGAACCACATCCAGGCGTCGATCCTGAAGCTGGCTGTAGGAAGCCAGGCGGTAAATCAGATGTTCGAGGTAATCCTGCAGCAATGGGTCATTCAGGATGGGCGCCTGGGCACGGAGTGCGCGCAGGAAATTCTGGCCGATCTCGCGCTCCTTTTCGAGTGAGACAATGCCCGAACTCGAATCACCCAGGGCAGGCAGGTTAAGGTCTTTTGCTGCTTCCAGGGGCGCGCAGATAAACACCAATGTGAGCAGCCAGGCGATGGAGAATTTGTGAATCATGAACGCAACTTTATCCCGGGATGTCGATCTGATAGAGCAATAACTGTAACGGTTCTTTTCTGATGTTGCGAACCGTACGATGCTTATAGACCGCTCTCGTATGTATATGTTCACACCCGCGTTCATATGGTCCAAGCGATCATGACCGGTCGCTGCTATAATCTAGCCTGAACAAGGGAGAATCAGATTGGAAGCAGAACAAAACCTGGCGTCAGACAAGCAACTGGATGCCTGTGGATTGAACTGTCCGCTGCCATTGCTTAAGGCAAAACAGGCGCTTAATGCAATGGCCCCCGGACTGGTTCTGAAAGTGGTGTGTACTGATTCAGGTTCGGTCAGGGATTTTCAGGTGTTCTCAGGACAAAGTGGCCATGTGTTGCTCGACAGTCAGGAAGATGACGGTGTTTACACTTATTGGCTTCGCAAGAAGTAGCCGGGGCTAAGCGCGCATGTTCAAAGTAGTTCGAGGCTGGATCGACCGGCATCTGTCGGATGAGGAAGCCATTCTCTTTGCCGCGATACTGGCGGTTTTCTTTATAGTTATCCTCACCATGGGAACCATCCTGGCGCCTTTGCTGACAGGTATTGTGCTCGCTTACGTTATGCAGGGTGTGATCAAGACACTGGCCCGGTACCAGATACCCAATGGCATCGCGGTGCCGCTGACATTCGTTATGTTTCTCGGCGGATTTATTGGTTTCCTGGTATTTATTGTTCCGCGAGTGTGGCGGCAGATGCGGGCCCTGTTTCAGGACATCCCGAACATGATCGCGAGGAGTCAGACGCTTATGAATGAACTGCCTGATGACTTTCCCGGATTTCTGTTTCGCCCACAGGTAAATGCCTGGGTGGAAATGCTAAGTACCGAATCCGGCCCCATTGGACAATGGATCCTGTCTTTTTCATTGTCTCAGTTGCCGGTGCTGGTCAGCATCATCGTCTATATGTTGCTGGTACCGATCCTGGTGTTCTTTCTGCTCAAGGACAAAGATGAAATTCTGCGCTGGTGCCTGTCTTTTCTGCCCAGGGAACGTCCACTGATGAATCGGATCGGAGCAGAGATGAACATACAGATGGAAAATTATGTTCGCGGCAAGTTCGTAGAATTTCTGATGATCGGTGTTACCAGCTACGTTTTTTTCATCCTCTTTGGATTGCAGTACGCGGCGCTGCTGGCATTTCTGGTCGGCCTCTCGGTGATCGTGCCTTATCTGGGTTTGATCGCCGTCACTGTTCCGGTGGTTGTTATCGCTTATATGCAGTTTGGCTGGTCACCGGAATTTATCTACATCGTGTTGGGCTATGGTGTGATACAGAGTATTGATGGGCTGGTCGTCGTGCCCTTGCTGTTCAGTGATGCAGTCAATCTGCATCCTATCGCGATCATCCTGGCTGTCCTGATATTTGGCAGCTGGTGGGGAATCTGGGGTGTTTTTTTTGCAATTCCGCTGGCGACCCTGGTCAAGGCGATTATTACCGCCTGGCCTTCGGGCCGGCGAAGTGAGGTCACGTGAGGGGACAATTCTTGTTATACCGAATGCGCGTCGTTAAGATTGTCGCTTTTTCTGCGGAGGCCCCATGACTTTTGCGATTTCGGACATAAAAGGCAGCATCGTCGCGCTGGTCACACCCATGAATGAAGATGGGTCCATTGACTGGGAGGATCTTGATGCCCTGGTCGAGTGGCATATCAATGAGGGTACTGCTGCGATTGTTCCGGTGGGAACCACAGGTGAATCTGCGACCGTCGCGATTCCTGAACACTGTGAAATCGTGAAGCGAGTCGTTCAGGCCGCGGCCGGGCGCGTTCCGATTTTTGCCGGGACAGGCGCAAACGCGACGAGCGAGGCCATAGAGTTAACGGTAGCCGCGAAAGCCGCGGGTGCAGATGCCTGCCTGCTGGTTACACCGTATTACAACAAGCCCACTCAGGAAGGTCTGTTCCGCCACTATGAAGCGATTGCTGCAGCCGTGGACATCCCACAGATCCTCTATAACGTGCCGGGCAGAACTGCCTGCGATATGTTGCCCGAAACGGTGCGACGCCTGGCTGCTATACAACAGGTAGTTGCGATCAAGGAAGCCACTGGCGATGTCGCCAGGACCCTGGAGATTCTGGAACTGTGCGGCCCGGACATGATTGTCTATTCAGGCGATGACGCGACGGCCTGCGATCTGATGCTGGCAGGGGCCAGAGGGACCATCAGCGTAACTGCCAATGTGGTACCCGCCAAAATGGCTGCCATGTGCGCGGCGGCGGTTGCCGGTGATGCTGACAAGGCCCGGACCCTGAATAAACCTCTGATGGCGCTGCACGAAGATTTGTTCCTGGAGTCCAACCCCATTCCCGTAAAGTGGGCTTTGCAGGAAATGGGAAAGATAAAAAAAGGCATTCGACTACCGCTGACAGAGCTGTCCGCTGAATTTCATGAGCCCCTACGCGCAGCCATGCGCCAGGCTGGAGTGTTGAACTAGATGAAGCTGTTACCTTTGATTTTCACACTCTCCTTGCTCGTGGTGCTACCGGGCTGCAGTTGGTTCGGTAGCGGTGAGGTACGCCGAGTGCTTGAGACCGGATCGAGTAAGCCCGTGGTGATTCCACCCGGACTGGACTCACCGGAGTTTGTCGACGTTATGCCGATTCCGGAAGTGATTGACTCGCGGGGTCTGAGTGACAAGAAATTCACCGTGAGCCTGCCGGATGCACTTAACTCGTCCTTTGGCGTTGAACAGATCGTGATCAAAAAGCTGGGTGATGATCGCTGGGTTTTTCTTGATTTACCTCCGGCAACTGTTTGGCCGCAGGTCGTCCAGTTCTGGGAAGCCAACAATCTGAATGTTGAATCTGCAGACCCGGGCCGGGGTGTGCTGGTGAGCCAGTGGCTGAGTGCGAGAAATGGCACGGCTGAACAGATATTCAGCAGCCTGAAAACGGGTAATGTGTTCGCCAATACGACCGGTATCAGCAGCCACAAGTTTCGTGTTCGAGTCGAGCCAGGTGTTCGTTCGGGCAGCACCGAAATTTACCTGGAACAACGGGAGATCCCTGAGGGTGCTCCGTTCAGACTGGATGATGTGAACTGGAAGGATGAGTCGGATAATCTCGAGTTGGAGACTGAAGTGCTCACCGCGCTCGCTTTTCATCTGGGCAAGACTGTCAATCAGGGTACGATTTCGCTGCTGGCGACCGGTCTTCAGGAGAGCAGGGCGGAGTTAATACCGGACCGGGAAATGCCGGTGCTCAGGTACAAATTGGATTTCAATCGGGCGTGGGCGACGGTCGGTAGTGCACTCGAAAATGCACGAGTGACGGTAGAAGACCTGGACCGGACTTCCGCGAACTATTACGTGTATTACACGGCGGATCACCAGCCCGAACCGGGATTTTTTCGTAAACTGTTCACCAGGGAGAGCAAACTGGAACAAGGTCCAGCCAATCGCTACACAGTTCATCTGGCGCCCGATGGTAAGGAAGTCGCGGTCACTGTGTTAAAAGAGACTGCGCTGGCGGACACGCTGATCGCCGAACGGCTGTTGCGAGTGATCAAGGAATATTCCACCTGAGTATGCGGATTGCGTCCCTGGGTAGCGGTAGCCGCGGTAACGGCACACTTATCGAAGACGCCAATACCTGTATTCTCGTTGACCTCGGTTTTACCCTGAAAGAAACCAAACGCCGCCTGGGACGTCTGGGGCGAAATCCGGAAGATATTGATGCAGTGCTGGTTACGCACGAACATGCTGATCACATCAATGGCGTGGCTGCATTTGCCCGCAAATACGGTACGCCGATCTATATGACACCCGGGACTTATTCGGCAAAAAAACAGGGCATCATTCCGGCATTGACCAGGATCAACTGCCATCGTAACTTCAGAATTGGCGGTATCGGCGTTGAGCCTGTGCCAGTTCCGCATGATGCCAGGGAGCCCTGCCAGTTCCTGTTATCCTCCGGAGGCATGAAAGTAGGCGTGCTCACTGATCTCGGGCATATCACCGCGTTTGTCGAGCAGCAGTACCAGAGTTGCGATGCGTTACTGCTGGAGTGCAATCATGATCCTTCGATGCTCGAAGTCGGGCCCTATCCCTATCCTCTGAAAGTCCGGGTTGGCGGCCCACACGGCCACTTAAGCAATGCCCAGGCCGCAGGATTACTGACCACCATGGACCTGGGGAGGCTGCAACACCTGGTCATATCACACATCAGCGAGAAAAATAACCTGCCCCAACTTGCCAGCGATGCCCTGAAACCTGTGCTGACAAAGTGGTCCGGCAACCTGCTCCTGGCTGACCAGCATCTGGGCTTTGACTGGATAGAACTGGGCTGAACCGAGGCCAGAAAAACAACTTCCCTTTGACTACTGGGTTAATGTACAGTACTGTACGTCAATACAGCAAATGGTCAGAAATAGGGAAAGTAATGAAAATCAGGCATATCCGTTCCGCCGATATCTGGTTGTTGAGCCGGGGTAACAAGATTCTCTACCGTGGCAAGATGAACCCGTTCCACTCAACCAAAGTGATTGCGGCCGCCCTGCGGCGAGACGGTTTGCGCGTGGTTAGTGGGTGAAAAATCGTTCATAAACCGGTAGGCTACGCGGCTTATTGAATACAGCAAGCCTCGATCAATGAACGCGACAAGTCATGTGGTAGAAGTTTCGGCGGAAAATTTCCAGGCGGAAGTCGTCGACAAATCCAAGCAGGTTCCAGTACTACTGGAATTTTATGCTGATGCGGCAGAACCCAGCCAGCAACTGGCACCCGTGCTGCGACGACTGGCAGACGAGTACAAAGGTAAATTTTTACTGGCCCGGGTCGACATTCAGCACAATCAGCAGTTGGTCCAGCAATTGGGTGTACGCACACTGCCGACCATCAAGATTATCTTCCAGGGGCAAATGGCAGATAACCTGGAGGGACCGCAGACAGACGAGCGGCTGCGAGAAATTCTGGATCAACTCACCATGAGCCCGATGGAACGTATCCGTGAACAACTGGACCTCCTGCTCGCAGCGGGTGATCGCGCTCAGGCAATCGCTATGCTTCAGCAGATTATCGCTGAGGAACCCAAAAACTATGTACTGCACACCGAGTTGTGTGATCTGCTGATTATGGAAAACCGTGCAGACGAGGCGCGGCAGATCCTCGCCGCGATTCCTTCAGATAGCGAGGGTATCGATAAGCCGAAGAATCGTCTGGAATTTATTGCCGCCAGGGAATCCCTTGACTCGCTTGAGGAACTATCGAGCCAGGCAGCAGCAGGTGATATGCAGGCACGGATGGATCATGCAATTGCTTTGATCGTGGATGACCAGATCGAAACGGCGCTCTCGGTACTCCTTGAAATGCTTAAGCAGGATCGGGAGTGGCAGGATCAGGAAGCGCGCAAGACGATGATCAAGGTGTTTGATCTGTTAGGTAAGGGTAACGAGATGGCCACTGCTTACCGTCGCAAAATGTTTACCTTTTTACATTAAATAAGGGCTGTATATATTTACAGCACGAAGGTAAACTGACGGGGTCAGTTCTTGAACGAGTACCACCATGACCCCAACCGCTGCTGATGTCTCCACCTATGTATTCCTGCTCTCAGGTCTGGCCATTCTGGGCCCGCTGCTGTGCGGATATATAGTCTTTCAAATCATGAAGCGGCGCCTGTCGACCGCTGAGAATTCTGCCCGGGTGCAGGCAGCCATCGTTGATACCAATCTGGCAACGCGCCAGCGGGAAATTGAGAACCTGAATTTCAGACTGACCGAAACCCTGCAGCGTGCCGTTGCAAAAGAAGCGCAATTACAAAGCGCACTCGTATCTGAGGCCTCATTGACCGCGAGGATCGAGGCGCAGCTGCGCGAGACCGCGCAGCTTGAACGGCGCATCGAGAAGCTGGGGGTAGAGAGTCAGGGCTTGCGTGACGAGAATCAGTGCCATCTCGAGAAGCTATCCAGGCTCGAAACAACTTTGGTTGAACAACAGAAGCAGAATCTTGAAAAACTGGCGCTGCTTGAAGGTGCCCGTGAGCAGATGAACACGGAGTTTAAAAACATTGCCTCGGAAATATTTGAATCCAAGCAGCGAGTGTTCAAATCCGAAAGCAAGGAACAGTTGAACAACCTGCTCAACCCATTGAGTGACCGGATCAAGGAATTTGAGCAAAAAGTCGAAGCCTCCTATAACCAGGAGAGTAAGGAGCGTTTCTCACTGATCAAGGAAGTTCGCAATCTCCAGGACCTGAATGCCCGTATCAGCAAAGACGCCATCAACCTGACCAATGCACTCAAGGGTGAAAACAAAACCCAGGGAAGCTGGGGAGAGGTGATCCTCGAGCGGGTGCTGGAAAAGTCGGGTCTCGTGAAGGGTCGTGAGTATGAAATCCAGGTTTCCCTTAAAAACGAGACCGGGCGTCGCTTCCAGCCGGATGTGATTGTGCACCTGCCGGAAGAAAAAGATGTGATCATTGATTCGAAGGTCAGCCTGACTGCCTACGAGAGATATTGCTCGGAAGAAGACGCGGGTGCACGCGCAGATGCATTGAAGCAACACATTCAGTCGTTACGCCAGCACATTCGCCAGCTCAGCAGTAAAGACTATCAGGCCCTTGTGGGTATCAAGACGCTGGATTTTGTGCTCTTGTTCATCCCGGTTGAAGCCGCATTTTCCCTTGCAGTTCAGCAGGACAATGATCTGTTTTCGGATGCCTTCGAGAAAAATATCGTCATGGTCGCACCGTCTACGTTGCTGGCGACACTGCGTACAATCCAGAATATCTGGCGCTACGAACAACAAAACAAGAATGCCCAGGAGATCGCGAATCGCGCTGGTGCACTCTATGATAAGTTTGTTAACTTTGTTGCCGATCTGGAGAACATCGGCACCAGAATCGACTCGGTTCAGTCAGCGTACAAGGATGCTCACAATAAGCTGGTATCCGGGAAGGGCAATCTGGTTCGGCGGGCGGAGTCCATGCGCGAGCTGGGCGCCAAGGCGAGTAAATCGCTGCCCCAGAACCTGGTAGAAATGCCCAGGCGAGAGCATCTCATTGCCGCTGGCAAAGAGACCAGCTAGGCGCGGCGTTGCCCTGGACCATACCGAGCCTAAACCACACCGTAAGCGATCATTGCATCGGCGACTTTAACAAAGCCCGCGATGTTCGCGCCTTTAACATAGTCGACCTTGCCGTTATCGAGACTACCGTATTCAACGCAGCGGCTATGGATCCCTTTCATGATGTCCTTGAGTTGCTGTTGCAGTTGTTCTTCGGACCAGGAAAGCCTCGCCGAATTCTGACTCATCTCCAGTCCTGAAACGGCAACCCCACCAGCGTTCGCGGCTTTGCCAGGTGCATAGCAGATCCCTGCATCTTTAAAGACGTGAACGCCATCGAGATCCACCGGCATATTGGCGCCTTCAGAGACCGCCATACAACCATTGCTGACGAGCAACGCAGCCTCTGCGCCATTCATCTCGTTCTGGGTCGCACAGGGTAGTGCCATATCACAGGGCACCGACCAGGGTTTTTCTGCTGCATGCCAGGTTGCGCCTTTGTGTTCTGTTGCATATTCCGCCAGGTTCCCGCGTCTTACCCCTTTGTGTTCCTTGACCCACTCGATCTTTTCCTGATCTATGCCCACGGGGTCGTGGATGAAGCCAGTTGAATCAGACAACGTCAGCACCTTGCCGCCCAGCTGAACGATTTTTTCTGCCGCATGAGTCGCGACGTTACCGGCGCCGGAAATGACCGCGGTTTTGCCGTTTATTTCGTCGCCCCGGTGGGCCAGCATCTCCTGTAGAAAATATACTGCGCCGTATCCGGTTGCCTCTGTTCTCACCAGGCTGCCACCAAAGGCGAGCCCCTTGCCGGTGAGAACGCCGGTGAATTTATTGGTGATTCGCTTGTACTGGCCAAACATGAATCCGATTTCCCTGGCGCCGACGCCGATATCACCAGCGGGTACATCCGTATCATCGCCCACGTGACGATACAATTCAGTCATGAACGACTGACAAAAACGCATGACTTCATGTTCTGACTTACCCTTGGGGTTGAAATCCGCCCCGCCCTTGCCACCGCCCATAGGCAGCCCGGTCAGGCTGTTCTTGAACGTCTGCTCGAAAGCGAGAAACTTCAGGATACTCTGGGATACCGAGGGATGAAATCGAATGCCACCTTTGTAAGGGCCAATGGAATTGTTGTTTTGCACGCGATAGCCACGTTGCACCCGGATATTGTGATTGTCATCTTCCCAGCACACACGAAAGCTGATGACCCGGTCCGGCTCCGCAATACGACGTAAAATCTGGTATTCGTGATATTTTTTCTTGTCCTGGATGAATTCGAATATGTCCTCCGAGACTTCACGGACCGCCTGGATAAACTCCGTTTCGTGTGGATTTCGACGTTCAACTCCGGCCATAAATTGTTCGAGATTGACATGCTCGTCATTTTTCACGGTATTTCTCCTGATGTTGCGATGATGAATCCTATCTTCGCGAGCTGGCCGAAAAGAGCAGGTGCTCAGCGACTGCTTTAAGAACCGTTCTTTACAAACAGGATTGATTAAACATCAATTACACAACCGTGTATGCTCAAACACTCAAAAAATGGCCAGGCTGGCAGTCAATGTCAGCAGACAGGGCAAGTGGGGTAGAGCATGCCGGACCTTGATGAAAACAATAGTAACAACTACTGGAAGGCAAACATCAGGCTGATGCTCATGCTGCTGTCGGTCTGGTTTTTTGTATCCTTTGTCTGCGGGATACTGATTGTGGATTATCTGAACCAGATCCAGTTTTTTGGGTATAAGCTCGGCTTCTGGTTTTCGCAGCAAGGTTCCATCTATTTCTTCATCCTGCTGATCTTTGTCTATGTATGGCGAATGAACAGTCTTGATCGCAAGTTCGGTCTTGAAGAGGATGATTGATCAATGAGCCTGCAGGTTATGACCTATGTTTTTGTCGGGCTTTCGTTTGGCCTGTACATCGGAATTGCGGTGTGGAGCCGATCAAAGTCGACCAGTGATTTCTACATCGCAGGCTCCCATGTCCATCCCATTGCCAATGGTGCAGCAACGGCTGCCGACTGGATGTCTGCAGCGTCTTTTTTGTCCATGGCAGGGATTATTGCGTTCGAAGGGGCTGATGGCGCGCGGTATCTCATGGGCTGGACGGGTGGCTATGTGTTGCTGGCGCTATTGCTCGCACCTTACCTGCGCAAGTTTGCCAAATTCACGGTCCCCGATTTTGTTGGTGATCGATACTACTCGCAAACGGCGCGACTGGTTGCGGTCGTTTGTGTCATATTTATTTCGTTCACTTATGTTGCCGGGCAGATGCGCGGAGTTGGAATCGTATTTTCACGATTCCTCGAGGTTGAGATAGAAACAGGTGTACTGGTTGGTATGGCGATCGTGTTCTTCTATGCGGTACTGGGAGGAATGAAGGGGATCACCTATACCCAGGTAGCTCAATACTGTGTATTGATTTTTGCTTACCTGGTTCCGGCAATATTTATTTCCATCCAGCTTACCGGCAATCCGTTCCCGATGCTGGGTCTGGGTTCAACCATGAGTGATGGCTCCGGGATCTACCTGCTGGACCGCCTGGACGGATTGACCACAGAACTTGGCATGGCAGCGTTCACAGCGGGTAACAAGTCCACCATCGATATGTTTTTCATCACTGCGGCGCTGATGGCAGGTACGGCGGGGTTGCCGCATGTCATCGTACGGTTTTTCACGGTGCCAAAGGTCAGGGATGCAAGAATTTCCGCGGGGTATGCCCTGGTGTTCATCGCGCTGCTGTACACCACCGCACCGGCAGTGGCGGCGTTCGCCCGAATCAACATCATCAACAGCGTCAATGAAATGGTTTATGCCGATGCCCCTGACTGGTTTGGCAAATGGGAGCGTTCAGGCCTTATCGCCTGGCTCGATAAAAATGCCGATGGAAAAGTCCAGTATCGTGGCGGTAACGCGCTTAACCCGGTGAAGCCGGTGTACGCTGAAGGTGTCGGGTCCAGTGGCGAGCGCAGCCTCGAAAACCAGCCAACAAATAATGGTAATGAACTTTATATAGATCGTGACATTATTGTGCTGGCACACCCGGAGATAGCGATGCTGCCAAATTGGGTCATCGCGCTGGTTGCCGCCGGTGGTCTCGCTGCTGCCTTGTCCACTGCCGCAGGTTTGTTGCTGGTGATCTCAACGGCGGTGTCGCACGATCTGATGAAAAAAACATTCATGCCGGATATTAGCGAACGTCAGGAGCTGCTTTTTGCCCGCTTGTCTGCTGCCGCTGCCGTGACCGTGGCCGGCTTCTTTGGTATCTACCCGATCGGTCTGGTAGCAGAAGTTGTGGCCTTTGCATTCGGACTCGCCGCCGCCAGTTTTTTCCCGGTTATCCTGCTGGGTATATTCTCTCGTCGTATGAACAAGGAAGCCGCGATTACCGGAATGCTGGTCGGCCTTGTTTTCACATTCTCGTATATTGTCTTTTTCAAATTCATTAGTCCTGAATTAAACAATGCGGAGCACTGGTTGCTGGGGATCTCCCCGGAAGGTATTGGCACCCTGGGGATGCTCATGAACTTTGCGATTTCCGCCATCGTCTGCAGATTTACACCCGCACCTCCCCCTGACGTGCAAAAAATGGTAGAAAACATCCGAATCCCCAGGCAACAGGCAAGCATATGACAACGGCTGAAGCATTAATTGCGGACTACAGCGAGGAAGGCATACGCCGCGTAAAACTCGGAGTTACCGACATCGATGGCGTCATTCGGGGCAAATACATCAGTCTGGACAAGTTTGAGGCGATTGCCTCGGCGACGTCAGGATTTTGTGACTGTGTTCTGGGCTGGGACGTAGATGATGCCCTGTATGACAATTCCACGTTCACAGGGTGGCATACGGCCTTCCCCGATGCTCTGTACCGGCTCGATTTGAACACGGAACGAAGGTTGACGGAGGAGGCGAACCTGCCTTATTTCATCGGGGAATTTGTGGGCAATGATGGTGAGTCGCTGCACCCCATATGCCCCAGAAGCCGGTTGAAATCTGTGATTGATCTGGCCGCAGACATGGGATTTACGGCCAGGATGGCATTTGAGTACGAGTTCTTTATTTTCGATGAAACACCACGATCGGTGAGAGAGAAGAACTATCAGAATCTGGTGCCGATTACGCCGGGCAATTTTGGCTACTCGACCTTGCGGACACATGTACTGTCTGATCTTTTTAACGAGTTTATGGACTATTGCATCGATCACGATTTTGCGCTGGAAGGATTGCACTGTGAAACGGGTCCCGGTGTCTGGGAAGCCGCGATTGCTGTCGATGATTGTCTGGCTGCAGCGGACAAGGCTGCGCTGTTCAAGACCTTTGCCAAGGCGTTTTTTCAAAAGCGTGGCATGATCGCTACGTTTATGGCCAAGTGGTCAATGGACTATCCGGGACAAAGTGGTCACTGCCATCAGTCGCTATTTAATCGTGATACAGGTGAGAGTGCATTTTTCGACGCGAACCGTGATCACTGCATGAGCGCGACCATGAACCATTATGTTGCGGGCCTGCAGAATTATCTCAAACCCCTGCTCGCCTTAAGTGCTCCGACCATCAACAGTTACACGCGCCTGGTGAAGGGTGCCTGGGCGCCAACCGCGGCGACCTGGGGTGTTGAGAACAGAACCACCGCGCTGAGGGTGATTCCTGGCAGCGGAAAATCACAGCGAGTTGAATATCGAATTGGTTCTGCGGATGCCAATCCCTATCTGACAGCTGCGGCAACGCTCGGCGCCGGACTACTGGGTATCCGCGACGGGCTCGACCTGGCAGATCCAGTCGTCGGCAATGCTTATGCGGTTCAGGATGAATTGCCTGCAGAATTACAACTGCCCGGGAATCTCAAAGACTCCAATCGCAATCTGGCGAATTCTGCAGAGGCGCGAGAACTCTTCGGCGCTGAGTTTGTCGAACACTATGTTGCGAGTCGAGACTGGGAAGTACGTGAGCATGAACGATATGTTAGTGATTGGCAGTTGAAGCGGTATTTTGAAATTATCTGATTGCGGTTCACTCCTGCCGGTGCTACTGATGCTCGTTGCGTGCAGTGGCGGTGGTGGCGGAGGTTCTGACCCGGTCACGCCGGTACCGTCACCTGATCCACCGGAGCCAGAACCAACCCCAATCGACTTTTTGGACACAATTCCAGGCAGTGGTGTCACCCTGGCGGCAGCCGGTCAGCGCAGCCTTGTTGTCTCCCACCTGGGCCAGTCTGATGCAAGCTTCGAATACACGCTGAACTGTCCGGATCCAACGGTGGTGACTCGCCGTCACGCGGTGATTGATCTTGCTTCCGAGAGTGCTGACCAGGTTGTCAGTCACCAGTTATCCTGCCCCCAGGGACTGGCAGCCGGGAGCAACTACAGTCTCGGGGTACTCGGCACGAGAGCTAACAGCGCAAGTTCATCAGGCACATTGATTGTAGATACGGATGACAACAGCGCCTCGTTTGAGATTTTGTTGGAGAAGCGGACAGCCCGCGACGAGGTTAGCAAACTATTCGTGAATTACGTCGGCAGTGAACTGTTTGGTGACCTCGACCTCACGCCAGAGCAGGAATTGGCCCTGCTTCTGTTGATTGTTGACCTGGCCGAGTCCCAGTGGAAAGAGTTACTGACGTCGAATGCGGTTTATGATGTGGTTGCGCAACGGGTCCGCTATGGCTCGGTTGAACCAAACGGGATTTTTTCAGCGAACCTGACGGGCCTGGTAGTGTTTCCGGAGACTGCAGGGAACTTTACCCCCCGGGACCGAGTGCTCTTACTGACTCATGCCACCGGATCCACGCCCTCCGATCTAAATGACAGTGATCCGTGGTTTATCCTGGCAACACTGTTTGCAAGTCAGGGTTATCTTGTCGTTGCTGCTGACAATTATGGTCGTGGTGGAACCTCAGAGTTTCCGGAAACCTACCTGCAAGGTACCAGAACAGGCATCAACAATGCGGATCTGTTATCAGAAGTGACAACCCAGTCGGCCTACATGGCGCTTATACCTGCGTTACCCCCGCTGGAAATCGAGATTATTGGCTATTCTCAGGGTGGTCACAGCGCCATTGCGACCTGGCTTGAAATCCTGCACCACCACAAAACTGAATTTCGTACGGTCCATCTGGTCAGTGGCGGAGCACCACATAATCTGTATAAGACGGTCCGCGGCGTGGTCCAGCATGTCGACGGAAGTTGCGGGGATGATGGTTATTGTCGTTTTGTTGATGCAGACGTCACGGTTCCATTTGCCACAGACAGAATCTTGCCGCCGATCCTGGCTTATGTTGAGACTGAATTGCCAGTTGAATCCGTCATAATCGATGGTAGTCTCGCCCCCGGTTTTGTGAATGGGTTCCTTAACGAAGACGAAAGCCTGGATGGCATCAAGGCGCTATTACAGTTGAACAGTTTCACGAATGTAGCCAATGGGGAAGATATTTTTTCAGATGACCAGATAGTCATTGACCTTTATCACTCGGTGTTTGATCGACTCGTACCGGTGAACAATACCCGGGAGATGGCGCAGCAGTTATCGGGTCTGGCGGTCACAAATTATGATGAAAACCTGTGTAGCAGGACAGCCATGCAAGTCATTTTCGGCGCCGTTGACAAGGTGGGTGTGGTCCATACCTTGTGCGCGTTTGAAGTGTTCGACGAAGTTTTTAAACAGTTACGCTAATTTCTGTAAGATAACGCGATGATTATCGGTATTCTAAAAGCAGATTCGGTGCTGGAACAATTTCAACCGGCGCATGGTGACTATCCAGACATGTTTGTTGAGGTGTTGGGCAGCGGCGACACCGATATTGAGTTTCGCGTTTACGATGTCGAACAAGGCCACTATCCGCTGGATCTCGATGAGTGCGACGCTTATATAATCACTGGCAGTAAAAAAAGTGTTTACGATGATGAAAGCTGGATCAGGCGACTCGAGGAGTTTGTCCGGGAACTGGACCAGCATCGGAAGAAGGTCCTTGGCATCTGCTTCGGACATCAACTCATCGCACAAGCCCTGGGCGGGGAAGCCCGGTTGGCCGAAGGCGGGTGGTGTGTTGGGATTCATCACAATGAAGTTGTTTCTACGCAGGAGTTTATGATTCCTCAGATTCCGGGTTTCTCGTTGATTTCGAGCCATCGTGATCAGGTGACACGGCTACCCAGGGGTGCCGAGTTGCTTGCCTCGAGCGAGTTTTGCCCTAACGCGATGTTCGGGATTGGCGATCATATTCTGACTATTCAGGGTCACCCGGAGTTCCAGAAACCCTATTCCCGGGACCTGATCGAAATGCGCCAGGAGATCCTCGGTCGGGAGAAAGCGGATGCGGGCATCCGGTCTCTCGATGCTGAGCTGGATCGGGAGGTCGTTAGTCAGTGGATACTGAAGTTTTTGTCGAGTTAATCGACCTGTGAATTCGCCCGAACTAAGCGCCTTTCGACTCGGTGATGTGCGTGGCAAATTTCCAGAGGAAATTGACGCAAGGTTTGCGTTCAAATTTTCTCAGGCATTTGCCCGGCATTTCGACATTCGCAAGCAGGTCGCTGTTGGCCGCGATATGCGAGCGTCCAGTATCGAATTACATGGAGCCCTGACCGATGGGTTTCTGCTGGCCGGCATTGATGTCATTGATCTTGGTCTGTGCACGACTGAGCTTGGGTATTTTGCATCAACGAAACCAGGGATCGAGGCCACGATCGTAGTCACCGCGAGTCACAATCCTGCCTGCGACAACGGATTCAAGTGTGTGTTGAGAAATGGTGACGCGGTCACATTTATGACCGGTCTCGCTGGGGTGATGGAACTGATGTTGCAGGACTTCCGTCGATCGACTCCCGTGAAAGGTAGCTTGTCCCGGATTGACTACCATCCGGAATATATAGACTTTCTAAGGTCAAAGTTTCCGGACGACAAACTTCGCTCCGGGCACCTGGCTTTAAATGGTTTGAATGGAACGGCTGCCACTCTGGCGGGTAGTCTCGCGGCAGCATTTGATCTTCCCGTCACCTGGTTCCGGCAGGAGCCTGGACCCATGCCTGTTCAAGGCGCAGACCCTGCGACGCCGGGATTGTCTGCCGAGATGAAGACGTTTATGAGTACGGATGACTTTGCGGTTGGCGTTGCCTGGGATGGTGACTGTGATCGATGTGTGTTTTATGACAGCGCAGGTGATCTGGTTCCAACCTACTACATTGTAGGTTTGTTGGCGGAACATTTTCTCCAGCGAGCCGGTGGCGGTACGGTAGTATTCGACTCAAAATTATGTTGGAACACCCTCGACATCATCGCTGCCAATAATGGTACAGGCATCGCAGCGCAAACCGGTCATGCATTTATGAAGAAGGCGATGCATCGGCACAATGCAATCTATGGCGGTGAGCTTTCTTCACATCACTACTTTGGTGATTTTTTTGGTTGCGACTCCGGTATGTATGCCTGGCTGAAAGTAGTAGAAGTCGTCAATGAATCCGGATTTCAGATTGCTGACCTGATTCAACAACGGCGTGACGTAATCTGTAGTACGCCCGAAATAAATCTGGACATCCGTGACCAGGATGCGGCGTTTGCGCACATAAGGTCTCGTTTTGAACCTGTGTCAGTCGGAGTTGACTATTTCGATGGCCTCGCTTTCGAGTTTAAGCCGGGCTGGCGATTCTCCGTACGGCAATCGAAGACGGAACCTCTGGTTCGGCTTAACTTCGAGAGTCGTGGCGAACCACAGCAATTGCTGGACGAAGCAGAAGCGGTGCTTGACCAGCTATCGTCTTTTTTGGCAAATCCTCGTTCGTGGCATCAGCAGCTTTTTATTCAATAACAGCGGTTATTCGGACCGGGCGCGTGAGCTTTCCGGTGTACCCCCGAGACTCTTGCGATATCCCGTTTTCAGATTTTCGTCAGCGAGAATGTATCGACATATCTGCTTCCCATGTGCTGACAGGTCTGCGTATATTTCCGGCGGGATCGAGGGTGTTAACTCCTCTCTGAACCAGGGTGCGTAATATTCTGCATTTGGAATCGCACGCACCTCATTGGACAGGTTGGGGGTGCCGCCATGCCAGGCACGAACATCCCTGATGAGAACGCTGCCGGCCGGAGCCGGACAGACTGTGCTTAATTTCATCCAGGAAGGTTCCTCATCGAGACTGGGGATGGGTTCGTGGGAATGCTGGGTGCCTGGAATCTGCCGCGTTGGACCGTTCACTGCGGTAAAGTCCACCATCAGAAAATTACAGCAGATATAAGGGCAGGGTAAGTCACGGTAAGTCAGTTGTCCGCGTGGATCTAAAAATGAACCATAGGTGAACTGTTTGCGGCCATCATCACTGGTAAATACCTGGCGGTCACTCATATCGGAATGCAGCGGTTGATATTCGCAGGCACCTGGCAGACAGAAGTCTCCTCCGGCACCCCGTGCAATGTAGTCGGGTGAACCAAAGAGCGCGGTGAGAATGGGTTTGAGCTTTGCCAGATCAACGAGCATTGCCCATTCCGGGTGGTGCAGTTGCTGGCCGGTCAGTGAGGCTCCGCCAAACGAGTATCGATGGGAGCCGCGATTGCCCTGGCGTAACTTATCCATGGAAAGTATTTCATGGATAACCCGGTCAGAGGCTGCGCGCATCTTCTCGAGTTCATCAGCGGTCAGTACATCAGATATGACCACAAAGCCATCACGGTAAAACACTCGTTTTGCCCGTTCGACTTCGTCAGGGTTAAGGATTTCCAGACCTCGGATGCCATTGTCCTGCTCCAGTCGTTGTCGTAACAAGGTGATTTTTTCATCAAGGGGGTTTCGATTCACCCAACCGAGATCGTTGAGTGGTTGTTTGCTGACATCGGGGTCCGGTTGCAACATAGTTTAAGTCTCCAGCGCGATAGCCAGGATATTTAAACACAATACGTTTTTCAGATCTGCGAATCTGAGGATCGTTTGGATACCGGATTATGGGTGAGCGGATAGTTGTGACGGGTCCGAGCCGGCTTTGGTACTATGGCTGAATTATTGCGTTACGGAGTTTTGAAATGTCGGCGGAAAAATTTGCGGTGCTGCTCGCGATGGGTTTTCTTTCACCGATGCTATTCGCGCAATCGGAGCTTCGCGACAAAGCGGATCCGCTGATCAGCGCCGTTGAAGGCAGCGTTGTCGCGTGGCGACGGGATATTCATGAGCATCCCGAACTGTCCAATCGGGAGTTTCGTACCGCCGCGCTGGTTGCAGATCACTTGCGCACTCTGGGCATGGAGGTCAGCACAGGGGTCGCCCATACAGGCGTAGTGGGATTGTTGCGGGGCGCATCGGACAAGCCGGTAGTCGCACTTCGAGCAGATATGGATGGTTTGCCTGTCGTTGAACGGGTTGATGTTCCCTTCGCTTCCAAGGTCACCGGTACCTACCGGGGTGAACAGGTTGGGATTATGCATGCCTGTGGGCATGATAATCATGTGGCGATTCTCATGGGCGCTGCCGAGGTGCTCGCGGGTATGAGAGAGAGTATCCCGGGTTCGATCAAGTTCATCTTCCAGCCCGCTGAGGAGGGCGCCCCTGAGGGAGAGGAAGGTGGAGCTGAGATGATGATTAAAGAAGGCGTGCTTGAGAATGTGGACGCAATTTTCGGGCTGCATGTGGGCCCGGCACCACTCGGAAGCATCGGCTATCGAAGCGGCGGCCTGATGGCCAGTTCCGACTCATTTTCAATTGTTGTTAAAGGTCGCCAGACCCATGGCGCGGTCCCGTGGGGCGGTGTGGATCCGATCGTGGTGTCCTCCCAGATCATCCTTGGCCTGCAGACAATCATCAGCCGACAACTCGACGCCACATTAACCCCTTCGATAATTACCGTCGGAAAGATTCATGGAGGTGTTCGGTTCAACATTATTCCGGATGAAGTGGAAATGCTGGGCACGATTCGTACATTTGATTCTGCGGTTCGGCAAGATATTCACAAGCGCCTCGTGCTGACCGCCGAGTCAATCGCGCGCTCGGCGGGGGCAGTGGCAACTGTGACGATCGATTCGGGCACACCGGTGACCACAAATGACTCGCGGCTCACAGCGCTGATGGCGCAGACTCTGAAAGACGTTGCGGGTGAAGACAAGGTTGCGATCATGCCGAGGGTTACAACGGCGGAGGACTTCGCATTCTATCAGCGACAGGTACCGGGTTTGTTCTTTTTCCTCGGTGTCGCGAATCCGGATGATCCCGATCCGGCGCCCAATCATTCGCCTTATTTCTACGCGGATGAGCGCGCTCTGCCGGTGGGTGTGCGTGCGATGACTTACCTTGCACTTGATTATCTGGAACGAGAATAGTTGCTTAATCCCTCTGGCAGCCAGCAACGGCAGATGCGTGTTACAAGGACAGCATCATGCCGGGTTCGGCGACGCGGTAACCGGCATTGGTTACGAGGCGGAAGGCTTCACTCTGCCGGTTCAGCAGCGGATTGGTATGATTGAAGTGGATAAAAATAATCTTGTCGCGCTGAATCGCGGCAAGGTCCTCAAACAGGTGCATTGTTTCAACGACAAAGGGGTGCGGCACTTCAGCCATGTTGCGATTGGGTAGCTCGCCGTCTTTGAAGAAAGACGCGTCTATAAGCGCGTAGTCCACTGCGTCGACGAGCGCGACGATACTTAAGTCCCATGCGCTCCATTTGTCGATATCGGGAATAAATAGCGCAGTTTTGTTCGGCCCCTTGATTCGGTAACCCACAGTTTCCGTGAACTCGTCGCGATGCGGCACGAGCATGGGCGTGATGCTCACCTGATCGTCGAGGGCGCGAGGTGTGTTCGCGCTAAGGTTAACGAGACTGATGTTGTTCAACCTGACCAATTGACTCCAGGGTCCGTTGGTGCGCAGGAATGTGGACATCCTGGGCATGACATAGACCGGCAGAGCGATTGTTGCTGCGGCTTCGCGTCCAAAGTGCATCAGACCCGTGTAATGTCCCATGTGCCCGTGCGTCAGAAAAACACCTGTCAGGGGTCCGGGCGACAGGCCGTGTAAAAGGTAAAGTTGTGTCTTGATATCCGGGGTTGCCTCGATGAGGTAACGGGTATCATTAGCTTCATTGACAAGCGCGAGAGAGGTAGCGCCCCGTCGTGCTGCAGGTTGTCTCCAGCCGCGTTCACAGTGTGGCTGGTAACAATTCAACTGTGGGTAGCCGGCATCCTGGGCGATGCCGAGGACATATAATTTGACCGTTGCGGGTTGTTCAGCGGCAATCAGATCTGCCTGAGTCACAAGCAGCAGGATTGACGCGTAAAAAACAGATTTTATCCCCATAGCCAGGCCGCCCCGCGAACGCCGCTTGAATCTCCGAAATGCGCCTTCACCACCTGGGTATCAACACGATCCGAGAAGACATACTGCTCCAGCACTGCGGGTAACTGCTCATACAACGCTTCGATATTTGACAGGCCGCCACCGAGAACAATGATCTCCGGGTCAAGAATGTTAATCACACCGGATAGGGCCAGCGCCAGCATGTCGACATACTGACCAAGCACCTCGGTTGCGGGCGTGGCTCCTGCGCCCGCCAATTCGGCAATCTTCCGGGCGTCCAGGTGCTCGCCTGTACGGATCTGATAACTCAGCTCAAACGCGTGACCGGAAAGCCAGGCTTCAACACAATCAGGTCGTCCACAATAACAGGGCCTGCTTGCGGTGCGGTTATGTCTTGCGCCCTTGAGATTCGCCAGACAAAGCGGATTGTGTCCCCATTCACCGGCAATGGCGTTAACACCCGCAAGTAGCTGGCGATTGATGCAGATACCACCGCCAACGCCAGTGCCAAGAATCACACCAAAGACATTGCTCGCCGATGCAGCCGCACCATCTGAAGCTTCGGACAGAGCGAAACAGTCTGCATCGTTGGCGATCCGGACTTGTCGGCCAAGTTTTATTTCAAGATCTGCTTTTAGCGGTTTACCATTTAGGCAGGTGCTGTTGCAGTTTTTCATAAGATTGGTTTTGAATGAAACTGCACCGGGCGTACCGATACCGAGGGGCGTGTGTGCAGAAATATCTGCTTCACTCTCGATATCAGCGATGAGTGCGGTCACCGCGTCTAACAGTTTCGGGTAGTCGTCTCGGGGTGTCGGGATCCTTTTCCGGCAGATAATTTCGCCGTCTGGTGCCATGACAATCGCCTCGATTTTTGTACCGCCAAGATCGATGCCAAGCTTGTTGTGAAGGTTTTCGTGAGTAATTATCAGAGGACTCATGGACGGCAATTGAGCCTCAGATCATAACAAAAAATCGCCAGGGCAATGAATGGTTAGAGACGGTAGACTCAGCGGGGCGGATCGAGGATGAAATATGCCAGCCCGTAAGCGAGTAACGTGGCCTGGGGTAAGATGATCAGGCCAAATATCGCGAGGCCGCGGATAAACGCAGAAGGTATGTTCAGATATCGTGCGATACCTGAACAGACGCCGCCAAGTTTTTTGTTTGAGGGATCGAGACACAGTTCACGATCCCTGAAATCTTCATCATAATATCGTCGTTTCATTATCCGTCCTGATCTGCGTGGTTAAGGGAACACGAATCCTGGCCTTTAAGGCATCGAGTTCGCGCGTTAACTGCTGGTCGTCCTGAAGCGCATCGATCTCCTGTGCCAGGGTACGGTTATGCAGGTCATAGGATTCGGCTTCACCTTCCATTTCGTCCAGCTTGCGCTCGTAACGATCAAATTTGCTCAAGGCAGCTTCGGAATCAACTTCATGCAAGTGACGTTTAACCTTGATGCGTGACCTGGCGGTTTGCCCGCGCAAGACCAGTGCCTTTTGCCTAGCCCGCGCGTTGGCCAGTTTTGTCTCAAGTTGAGTTCCATCCTGTTTAAGCTTCCCGAGGCTGGAATCAATTGCGATGATCTCGCTGCGCAGCGCATCTGCGTGTGCCTCAGATCCGGCCTTCTCCTGCAAAGCCGCCTTTGCCAGGTCATCCCGGTTACGTGAGACGGCGAGTTCCGCATGCGCCTGCCATTTATCGACCTCGGCGATGGCGTGCCGAAGACCGTTGTTAAGACGCTTTTTGTCTGCGATGTAAGCTGCTGATGTGGCGCGCAATTCAACCAGTGTCTGCTGCATCTCCTGGGTGATCAGGCGAATCATCTTGTCTGGATCTTCAGCCTGGTCAAGCAAGGCATTCAGGTTTGAATTAACGACGTCCGAAAAACGATTAAAAATACCCATGGGTGTAACTCCGGTCCGATTATCTGTGATTGGTTTGCCCAGGTGTCGCCTGGGTGGAGGTTGATTGTAAAAACTGCTGGGCATCTCGATCACTGCTTCTACATTCGGCGAATACGCCGAAGCCGGTCATGGTGATCAGCAGCAGTAGTACCGTCAGCAGATTTGTCTGCGGATTAAATCTGTAGTTGCGCTTGCTCATTAGTATTTCCCTGTTGCCTGCCCGGTCTGGCGCTGGTCTTTTTGATTAATGGGTTCTCTAATACATTTATTGTGCCAACATTTTACCGTTCCTTAACTCATTGAAAACATAAAGGAAAATATTTATTCACCGAACTCAAGGCGCGAACAGGATAACAATATGGCCGGATTATCGTGATTTTCACCATGCTTGCTGGTTTGGCCCCACTCGAAAAGATTAGGCTATACTTGCGCGTCTTCCGAATAGTCGGATAACCCTGAAATTTGCTCTGGAGCAGGCTCGATGAATGGCGCTGAAAGTATGTTGGAAACCCTTGTTAACAATGGTGTAGAGGTTTGCTTCAGCAATCCCGGTACATCAGAGATGCACATGGTGGCTGCCATCGGTAAATCCGGTGGAATGCGCGCCATTCTGAGTTTGTTTGAAGGCGTTTGCTCAGGTGCCGCGGATGGCTATGGCAGGATGGCGGGGAAACCAGCTTGCACGCTGTTGCACCTGGGACCAGGATTATCCAATGCTTCTGCTAACCTGCATAACGCAAGAAAGGCAAACTCACCGGTTATTAACCTGATTGGTGATCATGCGACCTACCACAAACAATACGATGCCCCCCTTAATTCTGACGTTTTAGGCCTGGCCGCACCGGTTTCGCACTGGGTCCAAAGTGTCTCCGATGCGCAGAGCCTGCCCGGTGATGCAGCCGATGCGGTGGTGGCGGCGAATGAGAAACCCGGGAAAATCGCGACCTTGATCGTTCCTGCGGATTGTGCCTGGAACGAGTCTGGTCCGGCCGCCGCAACCCGGGTGCTACCGACAATGCCGGAGGCGTCTGAATCGGCGGTGCGTAAGGCGGCGGAGATGTTGACCAACGGTAAAAAAACAATCCTGCTAATGTCCAACCTTGCGCTGTCGGAGCGCTGCCTGGAACTCG
The DNA here is from genome assembly GCA_021773555.1 of Gammaproteobacteria bacterium. Taxonomy (GTDB): domain Bacteria; phylum Pseudomonadota; class Gammaproteobacteria; order Pseudomonadales; family Azotimanducaceae. The sequence continues at coordinate 6,569 of JAJFKA010000128.1, read as the reverse complement.
CGGATCAGGTAGCCCAGGCAACTAATTCCAGAGTCTTCTGCGACACTTTTACACCCAGAATTGCGCGTGGCGAGGGGCGATGTGCGGTAGAAAGGCTGGGTTATTTCGCTGAACAGGCGACGGTACAACTTAAAGGCGCTGAGCAACTGATCATGGTGGGTACCAAGGCGCCTGTGGGTTTTTTTGCGTATCCGGGCAAGGTGAGCGAGTTTTATCCACCGGGGAGTCAATTGCACACCCTGGCGGAGGTTTCTGAAAACGCGGAAATAGCCTTGCAAAATCTCGTCGACGAACTCGACGCCGGTAATGTTGAATTGCGTCGGCAGTTGCTGCGCAAACCGGAACTCGCGCAGGGCGCGCTGTCTCCGGAAACTGTCGCTCGTGCGTTTACAGCGTTGATGCCAACCGACGCAATCGTAGTTGATGAAAGCGCCACTGCAGGATTTCTGACCTATCCGTTGAGTGAATCGGCTGAGCCGCATGAGTGGTTGTCGCTGACTGGCGGTTCAATTGGCTATGGCTTGCCAACAGCGATTGGTGCAGCCGTTGCTTGCCCGAATCAAAAGGTAATTTGCCTGCATGGTGACGGTGGGGCTATGTATACAATCCAGGCGTTATGGACGATGGCCAGAGAAAATCTGGATATTTGTGTAGTGATATTTGCCAATCGTAAATACCAGATACTGCAGATTGAGCTTGAAAGAGTTGGTGCACAGTCGATGAATAAGAAGACACTCGATATGCTCGATTTAAGTAATCCCGACCTGGATTTTGTCAAGATGGCTGAGGGCATGGGCGTAAAAGCCGCCAGGGCGACAACTGCTGAAGAATTCAACAAGCTATTTGCTGCTGCGATGAGCGAACGGGGCCCGATGCTGATCGAAACCATGCTCGATGTTCCTCCTCCACCTATTGGCTGAGGAGTTGCAGAAGATACTCAAGATTTTCTGGCAATCGTCGATAGTTAAAGGGAGAAAAAACCTGACTGCGATCAATGCACCAGCAAAAACGAAGTGTGACCCCAGAGGAACTTGTCGCAGGTTGTCGTAACCTGGTTTCCCTGCCGGAATCTTGCCTGAAAATACAACAGGTGATGGAAGACCCGAATCACACTCGCGAGGACATCGCCTCCCTGGTTATGCTGGATCCTTCAATGTGTGCGCGCATTCTGAGGATTGTTAACAGTGCCTACTATGGCTTGTCTCACAAGATCAGTGAAATATCGAGCGCGCTGGGTGTGATCGGCGAGCATGACCTGAAGAATCTTGTACTCGTCTCATCAATAACACAGACCATGGACAAGGTCGCGAGTTCCGGCATCGATATCCACAAGTTCTGGGAAACCAGTTTGATGAATGGCGTGCTGGCGAGACAGATTGCCGCACGTATCCTGCGTCATCGCAAAGAGCAACTATTTGTCGCCGGACTGTTGCTGGACGTGGGCAAGTTGATCATGTATGCCAATGCCTTTCGGTTCAGAGAGGAAGTGCTCAGCCAGGTTGTCGCCCGGGGTGAACCCGAGTATGCGGTTGAACTGGAACTGATCGGATTTGATCATGGTGAAGTCGGTGGTGTATTGGCGTCATTCTGGCAGTTTCCGGAGTTGCTTATCGATACCGTACGAAATCACCACCATCCTGAGCGTCCAGGGGAGTATCAGCTTGAATGTCGGATCGTTAGCCTCGCGGATGCTATCAATGAGCATTTGTCACGGCTGGAACATGGGGAAATAATGGATGAAGAAGCATTGAAGTCGCTGCCTCACTGGGAGTCCAAGGGAATGGAATGTGTCAAGTTATCGGAGGTGATTGCGGAGAGTCAGGAGCAATTCCAGCAGGTACACGAGGCACTCTTTGGATCATGATGATGAATATCAAGAATCACGTGCTGGTAGTCGGTGACAAGCAACTAAGGGATGCGCTCAAACCGTGCCAGTCGGAAAAAGGCACCATGGTATCTCTTGTTTGCAGTCTCGATGAAGCAAGTTGCTTTATCGAAAACCGCAAAGTCGATCTGGTTGTAGCAGATTCGATATTACCTGACGGTTGTGGATTGTCGCTGCTCCGGTTAAGAGACACGAATGAGACTTTCCGCCTGATTGCGCTTGGCAATGATCAGGCCCAGAGTGAACAGGCCATCGCCGCCGGGGCAATCGAATTCCTTGAAAAAAACGAGGAAACATTGGCGCGACTGCCGCGCACAGTAGCTAATAATGTACGCGACTGGGGCCTGGCCTTAGCGGCCTCACAGACAGCCCAGCATCAGGAGCACTTGATCGCGATCTGGGATGCGACACCGGATTTTGTTGGCACGACAGATGTAGATGGCTTCTTTCTGCACTTGAATTTGCACGGTCGAATCATGATGGGATTGCATGAGTCTGAAGATGTCTCCTGTATTCGGCTGTTCGAGATACACGACCATGAGAGCTCGGCAAACTTAATCGCTACAGGAATACCACACGCAATAGAACATGGTGTATGGCGAACGGAAACGAGCTTAAGACCGATCCATGGGGATCCGGTGCCGGTCTCGCAGGTGTTGATTGCGCACAAAGACCAGGATAACAACGTTACGCACTTTTCCAGCATTCTGCATGACCTGACAGAGGTTAAAGCCGCACAGAGCGAGCGAGAACGCCTCGCCGAGGATCTCTATCAGGCGATGAAAATGGAATCCATTGGACGCCTGGCCGGAGGTGTTGCTCACGACCTGAATAATCGCTTAACAGCGATAATTGGGTACGCGGAACTGGGATTACTCGAGACGATGGCTGATCATAATGCGGAGAATGAACTGCAAAATATCATTGAGAGCTGTGAGAAAGCCTCCGAGCTCATCGAGCAGCTGGTTACTTTCAGCCGAAAGCAAGCGGTCAAGCCAAGCTTCCTGAACCTTAATGATGTGATTTCCGGTGCCAATAAGATGGTGTCATCGATATTGAATCCAGGGATCGTCATGCACGTTGACCTTGATCCCGGGTTGTGGCCAATAGTGATAGACAAGGCTCAGTTGCAGCAGATTATCGTCAATCTTGTGACGAACAGTAATGATGCGATGCCTGGAGGCGGGCGGATTGCGCTTAAAACCTACAACCGACATGTGGATAAGGAGGAAGCGCATTGCCTCGGCATTCAGCTCAATGGGGATTTTGTTGTGTTGCGAATTTCGGATTCAGCACCTGGACTTGATGCTGAATCGCGTAAACATCTCTTTGAGCCCTTTTATTCCGGTTCGAAGCACGGCAGGGATGGTAGCCTGGGCTTGTCATCTGTTTATGGTGCTGTGACTCAGAATGGCGGTGTGATTGTTGTGGATGCCAGCGAACTCGGCGGAGTGCAGTTCGATGTGTTACTGCCACGTGAAAAGTCCGTCTCGGGTGGCAAAGGATCTGCTTGAGAACTAGTCACATTCGAAACAGCGCCGATTACAAACTTAACACATCATCGCGAAAACTTACGTTTCAGTAGAATTGTCGTTACCAACCCCCCTTATTGTGTCAGCTCCTGGAAGCGTGAGGAACGGCAGATGCTTAAAACTATGTTGAAGGTTCTCATTCTCCTGAGCGTGGCTCAACAGGTATCTGCTGATGCCTCCCTTCCGGGAGCGCAGGCTGTTTTACGGATCGTGCTTTCGGTACCGCCAAAAATTCACGAGGTTCCTGTGGCTGCGAATCTTGTTCGTCAGAAATTAGCGAGTTGTGCGCATTGCGCGGTTTTGGATTCAACTTCGTATCGTTCAGAAGGCTTGCGAACTTGTTTGCCCCCGGGCTATGAACTTGCCTCAAAGGAAAATCAACTGGTGGTCCGAATTGTCAGTGTCTAGCCGTTAAAGTTAGCCGATGAAAATGCCGAAAAACTAATCTATAGGTAAAAAATCAGGATCAATTGTGTCTATCAATTCAAAAATATCGCTTTACCTTCACCGCATCGTCAAGATTACCAGGGATCGACCTGATGACGGTGTACGATCGGGTTGTTCGCTTGTGCTGGGAAAGAAAAAGATACAGGTCTACGTGTCTTCTGTCGTGTCCACGGCGTTTGTGTTATTTGCGCTGCAATATCTATCGGTTCGCGATGACTGGGCACCCGGGTTGTGGCTGGTGCTGTCGATCAGCATTCCGCTGCTGGTCTTCGCGTTAAATCTGGTTGTGGGCGCAACAATCGATGAACTCGCCAGGAATGCCAGGCACTTAAGCGCTGAACTTGATGATGTGAATCGAAAGTTACGGCACACCAAAGCCCAGCTTCGTGAAGTAACCACTTTGGATGAACTCACGGGGTGTTACAACGCTCAGCATTTCCAGGAAGTCCTGTCTCAGCACATGTCTCTGTGTGACCGATTTGACTATAAATTCAGTCTGGTTGTCATCCAGATCGATCAGTTGATAGATGTCCTCGAAGTCCATGGGCTGGAGACAGGAAACGAAATTGCACGATTATTTGGCCGAATGGTGAAAGGCACTCTGCGAGAGGTGGACGCTGTAGGCCGATTGTCAGTGGAAGACTTCGCGATGCTGATCTCTGGGGCCGATGAGTCTGAGGCTGTGCAGGCAGTTAATCGAATCAATAACCTGATTGCCCAGTTGTATGTGCCTGGGGATACCAAACTGGATTTCACAACTTCTGCGGGGGTTTGCGCCTACTCCGGTGCAGAGTCTCCGACCCAGTTGCTCAGGCAGGCTTCGGAAGCGCTTGATCTTGCTGTCAACGAAGGCCGCGACAGGGTCGCCTGTTATGTAAACAAGGTTGCACAATATCAGGCACGGCAGGAAAATCTCGTTAAACAGATTGCTTCCAGGCAAAGCGGTGACAATTCTCCGATGCCGTTGGCGCAGCGTTCAAACAGCATGGCTGGATAAATACTGTAAGCCTGCTACGGTTTGCGGGGAGGAAGGCTGCCAGTAACGCTAAAGATTTTGGCGATTCATGTCGAAGACTTATTACCTCCAACAGATCTGGCGCAGGTGAGTTCTCGATGATGTCACAAGAAGCAAAAATCCTGATAGTGGACGACGACAGGAATATCTGTCGATTGCTAAGCAATTACTTGTGTAGCGAGGGTTTCGAAGTCAAGGTTGCACACAATGGTGATCAGATGACCAAGCAGATTGGTAGCACACCGACAGACCTCGTACTCCTGGATCTGCATATGCCTGGTTACCATGGCCTGGAGCTCGCCCGGGAGATTCGTCAACGCGATGCCCAGATTGGTATCATTATCGTTACCGGTAGCGAGGACCCTGTCGATAAAGTCGTGGGGCTGGAAGTAGGTGCAGATGATTTTGTCGCAAAACCCTTCGACAGGCGTGAGCTTCTGGCGCGGATTCGCACGACGCTACGTCGAGTGCAAAGAACCGATACGACGAATGTCGAGGGTAAAGTTTACTTTGATCGCTTCATGCTCGATCTGGATACCCATGAACTAACCGATTCAGCGGGTGCGTGCATTGATCTCACAAATTATGAGTTCTGTCTATTAGCCGCCATGGTGAAATCTGCTAACCGTGTTCTTAATCGGGATTTCATTATGAACATTATCTCCGGGCGAGATTGGTTTTCGTCGGATCGGAGCGTTGATGTACTGGTAGGCAAACTGCGCAAGAAAATAGAAGCAAATCCGCTTCGGCCAATCCTGATTAAAACCATCCGAGGTGCCGGTTACAAATTCACCGGTCGCGTCAGCAAGGCTCCCAGCCAGGATGTAGCGATGGTGGGCTTGCAAGCCTGAGCACATTGCTGTATTCATTTAGCAAGGGTGCACATCTAGGCCAGAGTTAGTGCCGATCTCTTTTTTAAGGGTCGCAGCACGTAATCGCGAGATGACCCGCTCGACTCGGCACATCAGGGATGAAAACGGGGGTTCTACAGAATTTGCTAAAGCACTTAACTGTCGGTGCCACCCTGAAGGTGGTGGTTTTCATCCTGTTGCTGATGTCCTTACTGGGCGGAACCTTGCTGGAGCGAATGAATCAGCAGGGTCTGGAAGAAAAATTGGAACTGCTACTCTCCAGCTCGGTTGGTGCATTTCGTGCCTGGCTCAAGGCAGAGCAAGTCAACATCGAAATGATTGCGACAGATCCCTTTTTAGTAACCTCATTAAACTCGTTGTCGGGGACGGAATGTGAACAATCATGTCGAACTGATGCATTGTCATCGTTACAAAGCTGGTTGGCTGAACAAATAAACCTGGCGCCCGGAAATCATGCAACCTACCTGATTGTATTCCGGGATGCGGGATTACTGACCAGTGCCGGACATGTAATTGACGCTGGCAACGACGCTATTCTACCGCTGGTCGATGTCGACGATATACTGGATTCCGAAGGCGTATTTGTCCAACTTCCGCGCTCGTTACCAGCAGTACCTTCGAACAGCGGCAGAAAGCTGGTGCCGCCGCTGCTGCTGCTCGCGAAGCAAATTCCATTGGAAGAGGCTGGCGCACTCGCAGTGCTGGTGCTCGCCGTTGCCCCGGAACGGGATTTTTCGCACGTTGTCTCGCTGAAAACTGCGTATCCAGTAACAATCGATGACAAGACAGACATCTATGCATTCAATCGTGATGGCATC
>JAJFKA010000127.1 GCA_021773555.1 Gammaproteobacteria bacterium | reverse complement strand
AGATAATGATATTTCGCGTGGCGATCGCTATCGCAACGGTCAGCAGCGGGGGAATGAGCGAGACAAGTCCGTATTCTACCGCCAACGATTTCACCGATTCATATTTCGACACAGCATAGCATTGAAGCAGGCAGAGCAGGGGATCTGGAGGCGCCTGACTGTCTGTTTCAAATCGATTGGACCGCCCGCGGTGTTACACTGGGCCAGATTATTTTTGAGCACTGAACCCTGATGCCCTACAGAATTGATATGTCGTTTTGGCACGGCCGGATTGATTCCGACGACCCCAAGGCTTCAAAACGCTGGCACCAGGTTGCCATCCCTTTTGATGAAGCCGCGTGGCGGGCGTCCAATGTGCTTATCGGGTTCGCCTCAGATGAAGGCGTGCGCCGCAACGACGGCAGAATCGGTGCGGCCGAGGGTCCCAACTCCATCCGCAGGCTGCTGGCGAACCTGGCTTACGAGGGAGACAAGTCCTTGTACGACGCCGGTAACATTAACTGCCCGAACGGTGATCTGGGCCGCGCCCAGGCGGATCTGGGTCGATCCGTTGCCCGACTGCTGGAGTCTGATATGAACGTCACCGTGCTGGGCGGCGGCCGGGAGATTGCGTGGGGAAGCTTCCAGGGAATCTCCCGTTATCTTGAGCGCCGCAAGCTGGATAAACCGAGAGTTGGCATCCTCAACTTTGATTCCCGCTTCAATCTCCAGGATGCAGATAAAGAAACGTCTGCCGGTACCGCTTTTCGGCAAATCGGTGAGTGGTGCACTCGCCACGACTGGGATTTTGCCTATCAGGTCATCGGCATTGACGCCTCGGCGCACACGGACTCACAGCTCCATTATGCGCGGAAACATGCAGTGACCTGGTTTGAGGATCTGGCCGTCCATCCGGGTAACCTGACCGAAATCAAATCCGGACTTCGCGACTTTATTACCGGGGTTGATTACGTTTATCTATCCTTGAGCCTTGATGTGTTTCCGCTTGCCTTCGCCCCCGGTGTGGGTAACCCGGCTGCCGTGGGGATTCCCGTTGAACTCGCCTGCGAACTACTGCGTTACATCAAAGCGACGTGCGCTGAAACCGGAACACGCATCATCCTCACAGACATCGCGGAAATGAATCCTCACTACGACATAGATCAACACACTGCAAGACTGGCCGCCAGATTGGTATGGGAACTGCACCGCACGAAATAGCCTTTCAAGGTAGCAGCCACCGCCAGGATTGAATATACTGCGCGTCCGATCCGCCCATAGCTCAGCTGGGTAACTCGCATCGCGAGTTACGGATTTGAAGAGAGGCCCTTAAGGGCCGAACGTTGATTCAAATCCAGGCACGGCACCATGGACGGGTCATTGTGAAGTGTTACGATTGTTTAGTCTGTCCGCCCATAGCTCAGCTGGATAGAGCACCAGGCTTCGAACCTGGGTGTCGGGAGTTCGAATCTCTCTGGGCGGGCCATTTTCCTTACGCTGCGGACTAATTTCTAACCGTCACAAACGTAGCTTTGTTGTTCCCATCGATGACGTTCAAGTCTGCTTTCGACCACGTTCTGGCTGACAAATTGCACAAGCTATCTGTGCGACAGATTGCTTCGTCCGTTTCAACTTTTTGTTAGGTGCCCGTGTGGCGGTCGACATAGGAATCAAGCAGCCTCCGAATCATTTTCTGATAGGCCGTATTGTGCTCACCGGCTTTTGCCTTGAAAAATTCAACGCTGGCCTTGCTTAGGGTGATCGTGACTTTGACGGTGTCTTCCTTGAACGCGAGTTGTTCCGGAGATGGAAGAAAATCATCGATAAGTTCGACTTCATCAATTGGACCGTCACTATACTTTCGTTTTGCGTTCATAGATGCGCTTACCTTTTCGCCAGTAGCCGGCACCGAAGAGGCGAATTACGTTGCCGCGATATGTGAAGCGGACGGTGAGGATTCCGTCTCCCATATCGCCGAAACAGTAGAATCTTGCCTCCCTCGCCGTGCTGTGAGTAACGTCTCGGGCAATAACACGATTGGGATCAGCGAAGGCAAACTGTGCCTCTGCGAAGGCGACGCCGTGTTTCTTCTGGTTTTCGGCGTCCTTCTTCGGATCCCAATCAAAGCGTGCCTTGCTCATCGGGGCATTCTACCAGTATATGGCTGATTTGCCATATCCAAGTATGGCTGTTTAACGTCAATTACTTTGTCCGGTTCGGGGTAAAGTGCCGGAGTATATCTCCGCGGTCAACGCCATTGTTGATTATCGATGGTCTAGCGTTGCGGCGAGTGGCCCCGCAATGATCTCTCAATGTTGACACCGCATCATCTGTATCGTCCACCGAATCAGCGAGCTTAAAAACGTATTGGGGAATCCGCAGGTCGTCGTAAAAGTCTGCAACTGTATCAACAACGGACTCGGTTCGGAGAATTTCCGGCTGTAGTTTGTTGAAATACCAGCGACACACCCACCCCGTATGACAAGTGACCAGGGTTTACTCCGGCACTTTACCCCGACCCCCTAATTTTTCTACATCGATAGCCGACAGACTAGAGCTCAAACACCTGCGCCTGGTAAAGGACCGGACCCGTTGGCAACCCGGTGGGTGATCCACCGGCCGGCTCCAGACTCACGGCGAGCCCGCTCGAGCGTCGAACCAGATCAATGACAGCTGGCGATATGGTCGTTTGACTTGGCGCGCTGGAAACGGGTAGCAGTCCGAGTGATCTTGGAGTGCCGTCCACGAGTGCCCAGAGTTCATAGGCCAGATCCAGCTGTTGTGCCGGCACATTGATGGCGCGGGTTCTGATCAGGCCGGAATCTTCATCAACCGTAATCAGCCAGAGAGGCTGCTTGCCTTCATCTTCAATCAGGGCAACCTGGCCGCGGATGGCGTCGAGATCATCGTTCAGCAGTGGCAGCGTCAGCACGACAACCAGGATTGCGAGTGCACCGCTTAGCGCACGCCAGATCCAGCTGAAGTCGCGAGTTACGGATTTGTGCCCATCGATTTGTGCGGCGATGCCGGTCCAGACGTCTGCGCCTGGTTTCTCGGGAGCGATGCCGTCCACCTGGCTGTTTAGTTGCCGCTCCCATCGCCATACGGCTTCGCGGGCGGTCTTGTCTTCTATCATCAGCCGAGCGAAGCGTTTTCTTGGCGCACCTTTGAGGGTCCCCAGCACATATTCTGCAGCGAGCGCGTCAATGGTCTCGTTATCGTATTTCATCGCTGCATACACTCCTTCAGGCTCTTTAACCCGCGCCTGATCCAACTCTTCACGGTCCCGAGGGGGACGTCCAGATTCATGGCCATTTCTTCGTGTGTGAAACCCCGATAAAACGCGAGCGCAATGGATTGTCGCTGATCGGCGGACAGCGTCTCAAGGCAGGTGTTCAGTTTCAGGCGATCGCCGTCGAGTTCGATGCCACTCCCTGGATTGTCACTGTCGCTCGGGAGTCCATGTGTATCATCACCTTCGCTATTGCTCAAACTCCGCCCGCGAATCAGGTCGAGTGCCCGGTAACGGGCAATGCTCGCGAGCCAGGTCAGCACCTGGCCGCGCTCGGAGTGATAGTCGGAAGCGCGCTGCCAGACTTTAAGGTAAGTGTCCTGCAGGATCTCCTCGGCGATGTCGCGACGCCGCAGCATGCGCAACAGCAGCGCATAAATATGCGGCGCTGTTTCATCGTATAACGCTTTAAAGGCACTACGATCGCTCAGAGCCGTTCTGCCGATCAAGGTCACCAGTTCAGATTGTGTGGCCAAGCCAGTCTCCAAAAATCCAGGGTGTCATCTTCTATACGTTAGATAAGTAATTTTGGATGCTCTGCATCCAATATCGCGCCTGACCCGTAAAGATAATAACGACATCTATCGTAAGGAGCCATCGAATGATAACGCGAATACTTGCAATGACCTTCATCTCTCTGCTGACACTAAACGTCTCAGCTTCGAGTCACCGTGAAGCACCCTACATCACGAAATACCCGCAGGTCGATGCGACGGACTTTTATCTGTTCAGCTCCTACGAGCCTGGCCGGGAAGACTACGTCACCATGATTGCCAACTACATTCCAGCCCAGGCTTCCTATGCCGGCCCGAACTACTTCCCGTTCGACCCGAACGCGCTCTACGAAATCCTGATCGATAACGACGGCGATGCGATCGAGGACCTGACCTTTCAGTTTCGTTTCACCAATTCGCTGGTGAACAACGGCGCGCCGCTCTCCTTCGATGTCGGTGGCACCAGCGTCTCAAGCGTGCTACGCAATGTCGGCGTGCTCTCGACGACCGATGAAGGTGCGCTTAATCACCAGGAAGGCTATGCGATCTCACTGGTCCGGGGTATGCGGCGGGAGGGCACCGCGGAAGCCATCACCAATGCCGATACCGGGGCCGGGGAGTTTAGAAAGCCTTTCGATTATGCCGGCACAAAGACATTCGGCGGGCCAGGTCAATATGACGCCTACGCGCGGTCATTTCTGAGCAACATCAATATTCCCGGATGTACTGCGCCGGGCAGGGTTTTTGTCGGGCAGCGACTTGAAGCATTCAAGATCGCACTCGGCGAGGTCTTTGACCTGGTTAACTTCGTACCCATTGAGGGTGACAGCCTACCGGGTGCGGGCGATAGCCTGGGCTTCCCGGGTGGCATCACCCAGAACAGTGATCGCAATGCGCTTGAGAAAAACAACGTTACCTCCATCGCGCTGGAAATCCATCGAGATTGCCTGACCGACGATGACAGTGTAATCGGCGCCTGGACGGCGGCGAGCGTGCGCCAGGCAACGATCCTGAATCCTACGGCAACCTTTGCAAAGCCCGAGGTTTCCGGCGGCGCATGGACGCAGGTATCGCGACTGGGTGCGCCGTTGGTGAACGAGTTAGTGATCGGTTATGACAAGAAGGATCTGTTTAATACCAGCCATCCATCCGGTGATGGGCAATTTGCCACGTTCGTGACCAATCCGGTATTACCTGTGATCCTGAATTCACTGTTTCTGGATGCGGTGAACGCAACGCTCGGCACATCGCTCACCGATCTCGCGCCGAATAACTTTCCGCGCAGCGATCTGGTGACTGCGTTTCTGACAGGCTTTGCCGGGGTCAATCAACCCGAAGGCGTGGTCGGCAGTGAAATGTTACGCCTGAACACGGCGATTGCCCCGACACCGCGGGCAAACCAGAGTGCATTTGGTGTCGCGGGTGGTGATCTCGCTGGATTCCCGAATGGCCGGCGTCCGGGTGATGACAGTGTGGATATTGCCCTGCGAGTGGTGATGGGCGCGCTCTGCCACGACCTGCCACTCGGTGAAAATGGTGCGGGTGTCAATCTGGGGCTTTGTTCGCCGAGCGATGCGCCGGTCGGTAATGTGCCCTTCACGGATGGTGCACCCTTGTCCGCAGCAGATCTGGATAATCAGTTTCCGTACCTGCTAACGCCTTATCCAGGATCGCCAGGCAATTCTCCTGTGCCGACGGCGGGTGAATAGCCATGAAAACCATTTCTCGGATGACAGCCCTGTCAATGAGCCTTGCAAGCTTTCTCGTCCTCAGCAGTTGCAGCGACGGGAGTAACCGACCGCGCACCGTGATCACGCCGAATCAACCGCCCGCGATCAGCGCAATTAGTGATCAAATGGGCCAGGTGAATGTTGAAATTGGCCCCCTGACATTTACGGTTAGCGATGGCGAAACACCCGCAGCTAACCTGACAGTTAGTGTGTCTTCGGACAATGAGACATTGATTGCCAATGCACAAATCGGCGGTTCGGGTATGACGAGGACGGTGACAGTGATACCTGCTAATAACCAGATCGGCGTTGCTGTCATCACTGTGTCTGTCACAGATGCCGGGAACCTCAGCGCAATGCAGGACTTTAACGTGGTGATCACGACGATTGATACAGTGTTCAGTGACTTCACCCGGGCGGTATTCAGCGATGCCGCGAACGGTGAACCGAGGGATATCAGTCTGCTCAACCTGATCGAGGATGGCGACAGCTTCGATGACCTGGTGGAGTCGGCTTCGCCATGAACCAGAATACTCATCAGTTTTGTCGATTGCTGTTATCCGCTGTGCTCCTGACCGGCGCAACGTCTGTCTGGGGGCACGGCGCTGGCGGACACTATGATCATGCGCGCACCGATTCTTTTGACCACGACTTTGACCGCGCGCTCGCTTCACTCGAGCAGGTTGTCGCTGAACAGCCACGGCATGGCGCGGCGTGGTTGCAGATCGCCTCGATTTCACTCGTTAGGGGAAACACGATGCGTGCCGCGCGAGCATGTCGCCATGCGGCAGGATTCGTTGACCCGATTGCGTCTCTTGCGTGCAGGGGGCGTATCGGTCTTGTTACCGGAGATTTTGCAAGGCCCTTTGACACACTCAGGCGATTGCTGACATCGGCACACTACGCATCCCGAGTTGACGATCAGACAGTGTGGGCGGTGGGCGTTACGGCAGAACTCGCGGTCGCAATGGGTGATACGGAAAGCGCAGATCTTCATTTCAAACGGGCGCTTGCCGCGAGGGCCGAGGGGCAGATACTGGTAGCCTATGCCGATCATCTGCTCGCGTCCGGGCGACCGGGTGAGGTGTTACGGTTGCCGCCCGCAGGGGCTACTGATATCGCGGCCGCGTTAAGGCGTTTGCAGGCACAAAAGCAACTCGGCCAGCATGAGTTGACTCGTGAAAGTATCAGCCGTTACGATCTGGCATTCAGGTCAGCAATTTCAAAAGGAGACTTTCGTCATGCCCGGGAATTTGCGTTGTTTTACCTGGACCTGCTACCAAATCCCGACCTCGCGTTCATTTCTGCCAGCAACAATCTTGAGTTTCAGCGGGAACCGGAGGACCTGCTTTTGTGGGAGCGGGCGATCCGGTCGGGTGTGTCACGGCGTGATCCTGTGTAATTCCTGAATAATGGGGTCGGTGGAAAGTGCCGGAGTAAACCTATCGCGGTCAACGCCATGGTTGATTATCGATGGTCTAGCGATGCAGCGAGTGGCTCCGCAATGATCTTACAATGTTGACACCGCATCATCTGTGTCGTCCACCGAATCAGAGAGGTTAAAAGCGTAATGGGGAAGCCGCATGTCGTCGCGAAAATCTGTAACTGGTCAACCGGACTGATTCTCGGTTCGGAGAAATTCCGGCTGTAGTTTGTTGAAATACCAGGCGACACACCCACCCCGAAAGACAAGTGACCAGGGTTTACTCCGGCACCTTACCCCCGACGCCAAATTTCCGGCAACGTTATCCGGATTCGCCCCGGTAACGTATCACTTCGCCACCTCCTCGATTGAATTATCGTATACTATGTAATATAAATCGCTAGACGATCTTAATCAGCCAAACGAGAACATGGTCTTTGCCCGGTGGGGTGTAATCAGAATACCGGATAATTAATAGCCTATAAGCGAGAATTGAGCCAGTCGGCAGTTTGCTCTAAGAGAGTCATTATATAATTTACAATGTATATATAATTAACCTACAATAGACAGAACATCATCCACGAGTCAGGTCACCATGCAAACTCCAGACAAATACTGGGATGTCATCGTCGTCGGCGCGGGTCTCGGCGGTCTGAGTGCAGCAGCCAGGCTCGCCAGGTCAGGTAAAAAAGTTTTGGTGCTGGAGAAGCACGTGTTTGCGGGTGGATATGCGCACCATTTTCCCCGTCGTGTTCGCGGTACCAGAATCATCTACGACTTTGATGTTGCCCTGCATCAAACCGGTAATCTGAAACCAGGCAGGGACTTTTACCATCAGCTTGAGGAACTGGGCATCCTGGACAGGATTTCACTCCGTGAGTTTGATATTGCCTACCGTACTACGGGTCCGGCGCACGATTTCGAGGTCCCCGCCAGGGCCAGTCATCTGCTGGAGAAATTGGCGGCCACCTACCCACATGAAGGCAACGGTCTGAAGGATCTTTTTGAGACGCTGAGCCGTATCGATACCGGCCTCGGTCAATTCTCACCTGAGGCAGCAGCAGCGATGGATATGAGTCTTGCTGAACTCATCGATCAACATGGCATCAGTGATGAACGTGTTATTTCAATCCTGTGCACACTCTGGGGATATCTTGGCTCAATTCCAGCAAAGCTGTCTGCATTCCTGTTTGCCCAGATGTGGGCGAGTTACCACCTGGGTGGCTGCTTTTATATCGAAGGTGGCGGGCAGTCACTGGCCGATGCGTTTGTGTCAATCATCGAAGCGCATGGTGGTTTTGTCAGGCGCAGAAATGAAGTCGTCAGCATAACGACAAACAGCAATGGTGCGGTCACTGGCGTTGAGACAAAGAAAGGCAAGGTGTACTGCGCATCGCAGGTCATCAGTAACGCTGCTGTACCGGCCACGTTTAACGCGCTCCTCGAAAACAGGAATCTGGGCGAAAGCGAAAGAGAAGTAGATGAGCGACTGCCCGTTGCGGTATCCATAAGTCAGGCGTATGTCGGCATCAAAGGCGATGCAGCCAGGCTTGGATTAGCTGACCGAGGTAGATTTTATGAACCGAGCTATGACTACGACGCACACTGGCATGCACTCGAAGCAGGCGATTATGCCAATCAGGCTTACATGCTGGGTAATCACAACATCGCTGATCCGCTCCATCACCCCGTTGGCAGATCCATTTTGCATTCCACCTTGCTGACCAATGGTGCGCTCTGGATGGAACTTGATAAAAAAACCTACCGCGAACGGAAAAAGGCGCTCGAGGAATTTCTGATTGATCGCCTGGCCGACGAGATCCCGGACATCCGGGAACGCATCGAGATCTGCGAGGTGGGCACACCGCACACAATGGCAAGGTATACAGCCAACAAGGACGGTTCCATCTACGGATACAGCTCAAATGTAGACAGTCACTCAGTCCATCGTCCGGCCCCCAGGTCGAGCGTTTCAGGTCTCTATCTTGCAGGTGCCTGGACGTTTCCGGGTCCTGGCTTCACTGGTGCCATGTCATCAGGATTCAATACGGCTAACCTGGTCCTGCAAGATGCCGCATCCTGATAACGTGCCGCAGGCGTCAGTGCCTTCCTGGTATCGCTTTACCTGGTTTCTGGGTCGCCCACCCAATCTCAATGCCAGGCAGTGGAAAATCCTCGGCCTTGTTGCCGGCGTTTCCCTTTTTGAAACCTACGATCTGTACCTTTTTTCGCTGAACCTGAAACACATTCAGGCCGATCTTGGCATTGCTGAAGGTGATCTCGGTCTACTGGGATCCGTTGTCAGAACCGGTTCAATCCTGTCGCTGCTTGTCACCCTCGCCGCGGATCGCTGGGGGCGCAGGACAATGCTGTTGTTCACAATAGTCGCCTATACCTTATTGACCGGTGCGACAGCATTTTCGCCTACGGTAGAAGTGTTCGTGACACTGCAGTTTTTCGCTCGCACCTTTGCCGTTGCCGAGGTACTGATCGCAGTCGTCGTGATTGCGGAAGAGTTCCCCCCTCAATACCGTGGTTGGGGCATTGGTGCACTCGGCGCAATCCAGGCATGTGGTGCCGGGCTTGCTTCGTTGATGTTCTCATTCGTCGAGGTGCTGCCATTCGGGTGGCGCAGCCTGTATGTTCTCGGTCTCGGACCGCTGGTCCTGCTGGCGTTCTGGCGCCGTAATATGCAGGAAACTGAACTGTTCACATCCCTTCTTAAGCTAAGGTCGCAAGAAAGCTTTGTTAAACCGATCAGGGATTTATTACAGAATTCGCCCCGCAACCTCATCGCAATCAGCGCAGTCCTGTTTTTTTTCACGCTGGGGGCAAGTTCAGCCGGTTTCTTTGCACCTAAATATCTTCAGGATGTGCATGGCTGGAGTCCCGCCGGGGTTGCCATCATGATGGCCGTGGGCGGTGCTTTCGGCATTATTGGTAATCCTCTGGCAGGCTGGATGAGTGATCGCTTCGGGCGCAGATCAGTATCCGTTGGATTCTCTGCGACATACGTTTTGGTTGCACTCGTCTTCTATGGTTCGGTAAACATGTTTGTGCCGTTCCTCTGGATCGGTTTGATTTTCTTCATGATGGGAACGGATGTCACGACAGCGTCATACGGCACTGAGTTGTTTCCCACCAGGAACCGTTCGACCGCTTCCGGTATTCGAGGCGCAATCGCCACTCTCGGTGCGACCCTGGGGCTCGCGGCAGTATCAGGTCTATATCTATTCACCGGCTCGAACTGGACGGCAATTATGGCGCTCTGTAGCATCGGCCTTGTTTGCCCCATCTTGCTGTTTTTGTTTTTTCCCGAAACGGCGGGTCGCGCCCTCCAGGACATATCGCCCGACCCGGTCCCACCGTTGAACCCCGGAGATCCAAACTAACGTATCTTTGTTACAATCGGCCAATGCCAAGAGTGAAGCTTACAGATGCACAAACCGCGGAATTCAAAAACGAATTGGTCGCAGTTGCGACACGTTTATTTGCCGAGTACGGGTACGCCGGTGTAACAATGAGAGCGGTCGCAAAGGAATTGAATTGCAGCCCGATGAAGGCCTATCGCTATGTCGGTGATAAGGAAGAACTCTTTGCTATGGTCAGGACAACGGCATTTCGCGCTTTTGGCGAATCACAGAAAACCGCTTACTTTTCATCTGATGAACTCATCGAGCGAATGCGGAATCTGGGTAAAGCCTATTATCGCTATGCGTTTGCTAATCCGCTTCAATATCGGCTGATGTTCGAACTTTTTCAACCGGACCCGACTGGTTATCCAGAGCTTCAAGCCGCCGAAGCAGATGCGATGAAGCCATTGCGCACAGGCGTTGCTGAACTCGTGGAGCGTGGCATATTCAAAGGTGATGTGGATCTGTTGACCCACGCGATGTGGAGCGGTGTTCACGGTGTTGTCTCTCTCAGCCTGGCCGGGAAAACAGTCAAGTCGGTCGCACCCGGTGTGATCGAGGAGATGGTTGCCAATGCGATGTTTAACGGCCTTGCAGCCGGTTGACGACTGTTGATGAACTTCGCGCCAACAAGACCGACAGCACGTGGCCAGAACACCGGCGGTATTGCCTACCGTGAAACCAACTGAAAAGACCACCAGTGTTCAGGCCTCGCTGCATCTCCATCGCGTCCAAATTGCTGAAGCTTTGTCGCCCGCGCGGCCCATGAACGATCGAGTGCCCCGGGGTCGGTCAGTCGCTCAAGTTTGACGGGGTAAACGTTTTCGCCAATGCGAATCCTCGCGTCCGGATAAGACAACGCGATCGAGGACCATCGCTTACCCTGGCAGCGGGAACAACTGATGAACAATTCACCTTCGCCGGACATGCAGTTGAGGTTAATCGAGTGCGGTAATAGTCGATTGTTTACCTGCAGTTGGCAGAGAGGCGCCTCGTTGGCAAATGTCCAGTCCACGACTGGGTCCACCTGATCCTCTCCAAGCAGGGCAACGCCAGGTATGCGATCACAGGGACAAAATGTCGCAATGTACAAAACTGATCCTGTTAGCAGCACAAGTGCGACAACAAAAAGGGGAAATAATTTTTTGATCATTGAATATGGTCTCTATCGTCGTATCATCGAAAACGTTTGCGCAGTGTCCAAGCGTACTCTTGATGGCAGAACCAGCGGTCGAGGTGAAGTTCTGGGCTGGTATTCATGGCCCGGTTCATTGACTGGCAATCCTGTCCCCATAAATAGTATACGGATATCGCTGATGATAAGTAGTGCCACTGTATAAACCGGTGCGCGCGCTTGCGGAGATTGGCATCACCGACATCATGTGTGACGGACGGCGGAGCTTGGCACCGGTGCCGGTTACCAACCGTTTGGATAACCGATGATCCGATTGTTTGCCGACAACGCCAAAGTATCCTTGACCTAGTAGCTTTCGCCGTAATAAAAATTATGAGCCGACTATTGTCATCGAATCGAATCTCTATCGGATCGGAGTACATTAAATGTCGGGAGCCAGAATGCTGAACCGATTACGCTACAGCACCGTGTAAGCGCAACAACCCCAAGACGAGAAAACTTAGCTTCGAAGGGACACAACAAAATCCAGCTAAGCGGTCGCCGTATGAACAAGAGTGGCGAGTAGCCGGTTTGAGCGAGGTTGGTGTTTGCGGTGGAAAGTCGATTCGAATTTCTTGCTAGACAAAATCTGGACCGTTTCCTTTCGTGTCAGTTTTTCCCTCGTGGAAAACTCGAAGACGAACTTGGCAGATGCGTCCGGTTGCTACCTTACCGCAACTTGTTTTTCTGCTTGGTCAGTTTCGCGCTTTCCCAGTTTTCAGACTCGCAGCGATAGTGGATTTCATATTGCTCGCCGAGGGTTGACTGCTTCCACCTTCTCTTGGTTCGATTTATAGGAACTATCAGTCGACACGATTCTATAAGTTCGCCATTTTCCGTGCAGGAAAGGTCAATCACACATTCCGTTCCTTTGTATGAGTGTGAGCACGAAAAGCCACAGCCGTCGGTAGCCGAAAATGATACTGAGTTGAGCGATTCGGAAACCTGAAACGATCCCTGGTACACAATCTGCCCATGAGAGTAGATTACAAAATGAGCGATTACCTGATGGATACTCATGTTAGATGCCTGTCCAGCTAATGTATCGAAATAAGGTTATCCCGACCTATCGGGCGACCTGCGCAAGGAACGATTCGCCGCTATCAAGGGCAGGCACACCAAGAAACCCGGCAAGTGACTGCCCGATATCGGCGAAGCTTGCACGTTCTCCAAGGCTCACCGGTGCAAGTCCTGGCCGGTATGCCAGCACCGGTACATATTCCCTCGTATGTTCGGTGCCCGGGTAGGTCGGGTCACAGCCGTGATCGGCAGTAATGATCAGCAGGTCATCCTCACCAAGCGCCGCCAGCAGTTCACTTAAGCGACCGTCAAAATAGACAAGTGCCTCCGCATAACCGATCGGGTCGCGGCGATGACCGAAGTCCTGGTCAAAGTTAACAAGGTTAGTGAACGTCAGTGAGCCATCCGGAGAATCCAGGATGTGCTGAGCGGTGGCATCCAGCAGTGCCGGTAAACCGGTGGCTTTTGTTGATGTAGTGATACCTCGGCCAGCAAATATGTCACTAATTTTGCCGATGGCGTGTACCGTCCCACCATGCTCAACCAGCTTATCCAACAGGGTGGGTGCTGGCGCTTCAATCGAATAATCACGCCGATTACCGGTCCGGACAAAATCTTCCGGATTGGTGCCTGTGAAAGGCCGCGCAATGACTCTGCCGATATTATCCTCGTACAACATTTCCCGGGCCGCCTCACAAAACTCAAGAAGGCGGTCCAGGCCAAATGACGTTTCGTGTGCAGCCACCTGGAACACGCTGTCGGCAGAGGTGTAACAAATCGGCTTGCCACTTTTCATGTGCTCGTCGCCCAGTGCCCGGATGATGTCGGTTCCGGACGCGTGGCAGTTACCCAGAAAACCTGGTACACCGGTTTTTTCCTGCAGGCGTTGCATGAATTGTTCGGGGAAACAGTTCGGTACATCGGGGTAATATCCCCAATCAAACAGGACAGGCACGCCGGTCATTTCCCAGTGTCCGCTGGGTGTATCCTTGCCCGTGCCGATCTCTCTGGCAGCGCCGTAAGCACCTGCCACGAGATTGTGTGGCGCAAGCTCAACCGGTTCTTCCGAAACTGCATCCGCAGCAGCCTTTAAACCCATTTTCACGAGGTTTGGCAGATCAAGGCGAGTGCCATGCTGCTGTCGCCAGAATTCTGCGATATGGCCAAGTGTGTGACTGCCAACATCACCAAAAGCATTGGCGTCCGGAGCAGCGCCAATGCCAAAGCCGTCTGCAACAAGGATAAAAGCGCGTGGCATAACCATTCATCTCGACAATAATTAACTCAATTATAACGACTCGCGCGATCACAATCGTTAGGTTAATCTCGCTTTTCCTGCAATCGCCAGAGACGATAAAAATGAGCACACCACACATTGATGCAAATCCAGGTGACATTGCAGAGACGGTCATCCTGCCTGGCGACCCCAACAGGGCGAAGTTCATTGCGGAAAAGTATCTCACCAACCCCGTTTGCGTTAGCGAGGTGCGCTCGATTCTTGCCTTTACAGGCACTCATGCAGGCAAACCACTGACAGTGATGGCAAGCGGCATGGGGATTCCCAGTGTCTCGATATACGCCACCGAACTGTTCACTCACTTCGGTGTGCAGCAGATCATTCGCACAGGCAGTTGTGGCTCCATCCACGACGATGTCGGTCTTGGCGACCTGATTGTTGCCATGGGTGCGTCAACGGATTCAAGTGTCAACCGGCACCGGTTCATGGGCCATGACTTTGCCGCAATTGCCGATTACGGACTGATGCGGCGCTGGATCGATGCTGCCGAGGTCAATGGCGCCTCGCCGGTTGTCGGCAATGTATTTACCACGGATACTTTTTACCATTCCTCAAACGACATCTATGAACTTGCGGGGAAACTCGGCATTCGCGCCGTGGAAATGGAAACTGCGGGACTTTATCGCATCGCGGCGGAACATGGCCGCAGCGCGCTGGCCGTGATGACCGTCAGCGACCATATCCTGCGTGATGAACACATGAGTCCCGGTGACCGCGAGACAGCCTTTACAGAAATGGTAGAGATCACCCTCGCCAGTCTTTAATAATTGGGGTCGGGGTAGAATGGCACTTACTTAAGCTTCTTGGGGTGACCATTTATGCGAACAAACTCCCTCGCCTCAGCTCGCGGCTTCATCAACATCGAATAGGCCTTAGGTCTACGTTTTAAGGCCCTGGGCTCTATTCGACCCAGTCTGTTGCC
>JAJFKA010000126.1 GCA_021773555.1 Gammaproteobacteria bacterium | reverse complement strand
TAAGGTGTTCGAGCGCGGTTTCCATCATGGCTCCGGGAACAACAACGTTTGATCTCGATAAAGAAGCCGAATATACGACTGCAGATCTGTTCTTGATTAATCGTTAACGTTGAGAAGAAAAAAACAGAGTAAACAAATAATCACTTGATCAATCAGGCGGGTCCATATACGACCCCATTATTACTGGCCGAAACAGGGGAATATTCAATTCCTCATGTTCTTCCCATTCGACTTCTACCTTCATACCAATCTTCACATCACTTGCCGGATCTGCAACGCCCGTCACATTGGTCAGGATCCTTGGCCCCTCATCCAGATCAATCCAGGCCACCGCGTAAGGTACCTTGTTTCTAAAAAATGGATGATAAGACTGGCGAACGATGCTGTAGGTATAGACAGTGCCAGTTCCAGCAGCGCGCTTCCACTCGAGTTTCCCGGTCGTGCAACCTGTGCAGTGCCTGCGTGGATAAAAAATAACCTTGTTACAGCCATCGCACTGCTGATACCGGAATTCCTTGAGCTTCGTACCACTCCAGAATTCTCTGGTATCGAATTCATCCGCTCGCGGCAAGGGTCTGGTTGGTTCGCTCATTAGTCTCTCCCGAGGATTATCGTACCGGCTGCATGGCGGCTGCCGAGCATGCCGCCATTACCATGTGCCACTGCGA
Organism: Gammaproteobacteria bacterium; assembly: GCA_021773555.1. Taxonomy (GTDB): domain Bacteria; phylum Pseudomonadota; class Gammaproteobacteria; order Pseudomonadales; family Azotimanducaceae. Next base: position 30,885 of record JAJFKA010000126.1, on the reverse strand, counting down.
GGCTCGCATCCGCCACCTGGGAAGTGGACTCTCCCCGTAACTGTCGGGCCGCCTCTATCAACAGAAATATCCCGCGCATTCCAGGATGATTCGATGACAATCCGCCACCATCGGTGTTCAACGCCGGCCCATCCTGGGGTCGGTCGAATCGCAGTCTGCCGCCTTCCACCCATGCGCCACCCTCACCCTTTTTGCAGAACCCAAGATCTTCCAGCAAAGCCAAAACGGTAATGCTAAAAGAATCATAGATCATCGCAATATCCATTTCCGCGGCTGTGACCCCCGCCTCGGCAAACGCTCTGGGGCCAGACTGTGCAGCGGCACTGGTCGTGATGTCACCCCCGTTTTCAGGATATTTCGTGGCCTCACCTGAACCAAGAATCCACACAGGATTCGTGGCACAGTCTCTCGCCACATCGCTTGAGGCGATAACCACCGCACCCCCGCCGTCAGAAATCATGCAGCACTCCAACAGGTGTAACGGGTCGGCAATCATGCGTGAGTTTACGACATCGTCGATGGTCGTCTCACGAATATCGAGAAACTCAAGGTCTTCCATGGCCTTTACGGCTTCAGGATTGCGCATGGCATGCAACCGTGTCGCGGTCGAAATTTCAGCCAGTTGACGACCCGTGGTGCCGTAATCATGCATATGACGATGCGCCACCATGGCGTAGTTAGCGATCAACGTCACGCCCGCAAAGGCATCCATATTCTGAGCGGGGTGCATTCCCCCACCGGCACCACCACCGACGCCAATCGCTCGGGCATTGCTATGCGCCGTAGAGCCGTAGGTCAACAATCCGACCTTCGCCCGGCCTGCGGCAATATCTCTTTTTGCATGCGCGGCATGAAACTCGAAGGAACTACCGCCAACGCCGGTGGTATCAATGACATCGGGTTTTAAACCAAAATACTCAGCAATCGTTAGGCCACTCATCATGCCGCCACCATCACCGGAATCGTAAATTGCATCAACATCCGACCAGGTCAGACCCGCATCTTCGAGTGCCCGGGCCGCGCACTCCGCCTTTATCTGCAGGGGACTAACTTCTCCTTCCACGTCGCGAGAGGGGTATTCATGGATACCTACAATCGCAGCATCTCTTTTCTGACTCATCTATTTTCTCTCTGCTAACAAAGATTCTCGATTTCTAGCGCTATGACAGTGTGCTATTCAAATCGTGCATGTCACGTCGATGTCTTGGTAAATCCAGGAAGGGCCAGAGTACCAGAAACAGAACGTTCATGGCGGCGGCGAGATAAAGCATTTGGCTATAGTCAAACCAGCCATCAATCGCTGCCACCAGACCAGACCCCATTGAGAAAGCCAGGTTAGCCAGCGCCATATACACCGCAAACTGAGTCGCGGATACTTTCTCAAAACTTATCTGCATGAACAGCGAGATGATGGCGATTGTCACGATCTGTGAACTCAACTGGTTCACCATGATAACGGTCTCGAAAAAATCCTCATCCTGCCAGGCGCTAACCATTGCCCCGGCGCATAGAAACATTACCAGCTTGATCGTAATAGATATTTTCAACGCCAGCCCGGCGCCATAACGGTCTACAGCCGGGCTCAGCAAAACGCCAAAAATCGCGGCTGCGATGCCTGCTAACGCTACCCACTGCGAATACTCAGTCTGCAACCATCCCAGTTCCTGCACTGTGAGCACCGGCAGGATTGCAATGAGCATCCCTGATGATGATCGATTGAGTATTTCAAGCAAAATCAGCAGCAAACTCATTGGCAGGATCAGGGCCCTGGTCAGCGTAACAAAAATTCCGCGCCAGCTATCCATCACCGCTTGTAATGCCTGGACGGATGCTTCCCCGGCACTCCAGGGCAGCAATTTTTCACCCTGACGTTCTCGAAGAAAAAGTGGCACCAGCATGATCACAGCCACAATTCCGGCCATGATCAGAGCCGCGAAGCCAAGTCCAAACGAAGTCAGCGCATAGCTACCCAGTGCCCCGGCCAGTGAAATACCCGCAATCTGACCGCCAAACATGAACGCATTGGCCCTCGCCCGCTCATCCTCATCGAGAATATCAATCGCCATGCCATCCACCGCCACATCCTGGAGGGCTCCGAAGCCATTCACCAGAAACCCGAGTATTGCCAGGGTCGTGAAGGCAGTGTTCGGATCCGGATTCATCACAACCATCAGTAACAGCGAGAGAACGATTCCTGCCTGCGCACCCAATACCCAGGGTCGCCGCCGACCCATGTCAGGAAAGGTAAATCGATCCATCACGGGCCCTGCCAGTAACTTGAAACTCCAGGGTAAAAATACGATGGCGATAAAGCTGCCGACTTCCGTGACCGACATGCCAATCGAGGCGAGCCAGGCGGGAATGGCTACCTGAAAAAGACCCACAGGCAGGCCTTGCGAAACGTAGAGTAGGGCTAGTGTGGAAAACCGTAAATAGCGGTTATCCTTGAGCGCGGGTATTGCTGGTATGATGACATTCGAGGCCAACTGGTACTCCGTTTCCAGACTTTATAACACATCAATTCAGGAGATTCGTTTGAAAGTTATCTGCCTTACCGGGGGAATTGCTTCAGGAAAATCAACAGCCGCCGGATTTCTCTCCGACCGGGGGGCGAACGTCATTGATGCAGACAAGCTTGGCCACCAGGTATACGACCCAGGCACCCAGGCATATCTCAAGGTCATCGAAACCTTCGGTGATGACATTGTCGCAGACGACAATCACATCGACCGACGCGCCCTGGGCGCCAGAGTCTTCGGTCGACCCGAGGAGTTGAACAAATTAACCGGCATAGTCTGGCCGGAAATCCGTCGCCTGGCAGAACTCGAAATTGCAGGTCTCGATGCGGTTTATCCTGACGGTATCGCTGTACTGGAAGCTGCCGTTTTGTTTGAAGCCGGTTGGCAGGATATTGGTGACGAGACCTGGGTTGTGGTGGTGGACCGGGAAGTCGCCATCGAGCGTTCCATGGCCAGGGACGGTTTCGACCGTGCCGCAGTCGAGAGCCGCATCGACTCTCAGCTCAGCAATGAACAACGAATCAAGCTGGCGGATGTAGTAATAGAAAATAACGGCTCAGTTGAAGGTATGCTTGACCAACTTGAAGAGGAATGGGCACGTATCTCCGATTAACAGACCGAGAATAGCGCTGCTCCTTCGCCAGAAGACCTGCAGGCCGCGACCATTTCCGCTTAACGGTTAACCGGATTGGTTCGAACCTACTCTCCCTGACAAAAACGTCAGTGCCACGGCGCCGACGATAAACGTGGCGATGTATACGCCGACGATAGTACCCAGACCATAACCTGGTAGTACCGGTGCCATCACCGTCAGAACATGAAAGCCAAGGAAGAGAATCGCGATGTTGAAAAACGCGAGTTCCCGGGCAACCGGCGTGTTCAGTTCCGGGTCAAGGATTCGCAGCAGCAATAGTCCACTGCCCGTTGATCCCGTGCAACAACCAAAGATTGTAATCGAACGCTCGATGCCGAGCGTCGCCAGTTTACGACCAAATCCAAAACACAGCAGCGCCGTTACCCCGGTCACAGCGACACACACGAGCAGAATCGGCACAAAATAGTCGACTACAAAGGCAAATTCCACGCTCATGATCGTCGCCACAACCATTAGATCAACCGATGAACCAGTGATCCGCCGTTGCGTCCCATTATCGATCATGTGGCCCAGGCCAAGCTTATCCATCGCTGCGCGCAGAATGACACAGACGATCAATCCATGGAGAAAGAACAGGTTGTGCGTAAATATAATACCGAATTGCACACCGCCCATACTTAGCTCGCTGGCGATGGGTTGGATCGCCAGCAGATATTGATCAGTAATCACATAGGCCACACCGAGAATAGCAATGTGATAGACCAGCGAATCCACGTTGGCCGAATGAGTGATCTGATTACCGGCGGACGCTTCTGATTGCATGATGCCTTTCAGGAATTCCTGATCAATCCGTGCAGACTGATTGAAGTTCAGCCCGGACCGAATTGCCCATCGCGCGACCGGAACACCCACAAGGAAGGCCGCAATGAACCCAGCAGACGCGTAAGTCAGTCCGAATTTGATTGCCTGGGTCACGCCCAGTTCATTTTCCCAGATATTACCCAGCGCAAGCGCCTGACCTGGCCCCTGGGTAAACCCATGGGTTGCGATCATACCGAGGAAGTGTGAAAGCTCCTCACCACTGATGGCGTTGTAAGCCATGATCACTACTAATCCGACCAGCGCCTGCAAAACAAGACTCATAATCCAAACAATGGATAGCCACATGCCTCCCGGCGCAACACCACCTTTAGTTACCGTTGCCTTATCCGTACCAGTTAACACCAGCGACATGAAACTGAGCGTAAAGAAATGAAATGCGAAGATCGTAAAGTCACCACTCTGATATCCGAGGCTCCATCCGGCACTGATCAACCCGAATCCGAGCACCCCCCCGATCAGGCTTGCGGGCACGAGATTGTTTTGCAGAAAGCTGATTCGGGCACGAAGCACGACACCGGCGAGAATCATTGCAACCATGAACGCAAAGGCAATCACGCCCGGGAATGTGGATGCCATATTTTACAGTCCTGGAATCTCGCAAAATTGATCCGCCTCAACCAGTACACTGACCGCGGCGTTCTTGTGGGCACCGGCGCACCAGGAGGGCATGACCATGGAATACAGTCCACTGCCACCGGCCATCAGGACGAGAATCTGATCGGCAGACGAGAAACAATGCCGCATCTTGTCCTTTACCGCCCTGCCGGCAAAGCCAGGATTCAATCGGGAAATTTCACTGACAGGTTGAACACAGCGTGTATACAACTGCTGAGCGATGTCCTGTCTGCTCAATCCTGCCGCATGAAGAATTTGCGCATGCTCTGGATTCAGGACAATGGTCGCCGCACCATTGCCTAAAACTGCATTGTTAGTTGCCATATTAGCAACGCCAATCGCCAGTAATTCCAACAGGTAGCGGTGGTTATCTTTGTCGTCAGCATCTCCGCTGAACATCACCGAGTGAGGTGCTTCAGCACCAACTACTGTGACCACGCTTTGATCCGGAGCAAAGCCACGGGCCACATGCAACGGTGTAAAGGGGCTATGTTCTTCATCCTCAGCGATGCAGAACGTGAATTTGCCTGGATGCCCATGCAGTGCCATATCGGAAGAACCAGGCCTACCCATTCCAATATTCATCATCGCGAGACGCAACGCTCGCCCAATTGAAGCATTCGCCCTGTTCCCTGGTCCGAAAATGCCGAACCCGCAATTCACAGGGCCACAGTTGATTCTCGCCGGACCGTTGACGATCACCAGCGGAGCAGTGCAATGGGTCGTCGCCTGCATTTCGGTCAGATCGAACTCCGGATCAATCACCCCTTTCACTGCAGCGATGACGATCGGCATATAATCTGGCAGACATCCGGCCATGACCGCAGCAATGGCAATTTTCTCGACGGTGGCGACCCCATTTCCCGGTCCCATTGTGCCCAGCACCATGTCCGCATCCATCCCGGATGCGAGCACCATGCGTTCCACACGATTCCGGGTGGGGATGACAACCGGTAATCCATCGGTATTGCCACGGCGGTGCAGTTCTTCAAGTGCCGTTTCTTCATCTTTTGCCGACAACATGGAGTTCATCAGGAATCTGCTTCAAGCGCGGCAATAATTTCCGGGATCACCCGTTCCGCGACCGCTCGCATATTCTCCATTCCCGTTCCCGCGACCGGGTGAGGCAACCTCACTCTGGGTGCCTCAGGCATACCAAGGGAATTGGCAACAAAATCACCCTGGGGCCAGAAGTCCTCTGTGACCAATGCCACTGAAGGGATGCCAAGTTTAGCTACTGTAATGCCGTCACGCACGGTGCCGGTGGTACAGCTGCCTCAGTGACCGTAGGCGGTGATCACACCCTGGCAGGTTTCGACAATTTCATCGAGTATCTCCGGACTCGCGGGAATGGAAGCATTGCCTTTATTGAAATATTTGAAAGTGACACCAGGCTCTCGTACCTGAATCAGGTTGGCTATGTGTTCCAGGAATCTTTCCGAATCCGGAAAACCATTGGCCAACAACCCAAGTGTGGTGTGATTGCTACCGGTCACCTTCAACTTCAAAGCGTAGTCGGTATTTTCGATCGCCGTTTCGGCTTCAGGATTATGAAATTCAATCATGCGCTATCTCCTTAGAATTGGAATAGTGGTTTTTTCGTGTATCGATCAAACCAGGCCAGGATGTGATCAACTTTGGTAATAAGACGGGACGGCCTGCCAGCGATGCCATGGTATGAATCCGGAATTCTTACCATCACTGCTTCAGTCCCGAGCAACTTCAAAGCCTGATAATACTGCTCGGTCTCCGATATCGGCGTCCTGCGATCCGCCTCACCCGTCAGTAACATCGTTGGCGTGGTGACTTTGCCAACCAGTGAAAGCGGTGAACGCTGCCAAAAGTGCTCTAAATGCTCCCAGGGATAACCGGGAAACTGATGCCTTATCTGGCTCACTGAAGAATCGGCCGTCAGGGTCTTGCTGATCCAGTTGATGACCGGTTTCGCCGCAACCGCCGCATTAAACCGATCCGTCAGTCCGATCGCATAAGCAGTGCCTATTCCGCCCGCGGAACCACCGGCGATGAACAGGTTTTCCGCATCGACAAAACCCAGCTCGAGCATGGCATCGACACCGGACATATGATCTGCAAAGTCTTCCACACTGGCATACTTATATTGCAGCAAGAGCGCAAACGCTTCGCCGTAAGATGTTGACCCCCGGTAATTGTCAAAAAACACCACATATCCAGCGGCAGCCATCAACTGCATCTCCGCTGAAAAATTAGCACCGTAGGCCGAGTGCGGACCGCCATGAATTTCCAGAATCAATGGGTATTTTTTATCCGGATCAAAATCGGGGGGAGTGAGGTACCAGCCCTGAATTTTCTGTTGATCAAACGAGGACAAATAGTTTATTTCGTGAACACTACCCAGCCGCTTGTGTCCGAGCAGGTCACCGTTCAGATCCGTTAGCATTTTTGCGGTTTGCGCTCGACCTCGCCTCAAGATTGCCACATCCGCAGGTCGATCGGGGCTGCCGCGGGTATAAACAATGATGCCATCTGGAGAAACGTGGTAACTGCCGCTCAGATAAGGTCGACCGAGTGTGGTCCCACCGAGATCCTCGGTACGAATGGTGATTCGCGATCTGAGATCCACGCTGGCGACCTTTGTCATTGCTCGCTGTTCGAACTGAAAATAAATTTCGCCAGCCGCCCAATACAGGTTTTTCGCAGAAGCATCGAGCTCACCGGTTAAATTCCTCGGCATACTGCCATCCGAATTCATCACCGAGACACGCGAGTTACGATAAGCTACTGGTTTGTTTTCGGTTTTCAGAAAAGAAATTGTTTTTCCATCAGGTGAATAACACGGAGCTGTTTCTGCTCCCGGTGTATCGGTTAACTGAACGAGCATTGCGCTGTCCCTGACCACGGCGTAGATGTCAGACTCAATAGTCTGTAGTTGCCAGTCCGGGTGTCGATTGGCCGAGAATAGAATCCTTTCGCTGTCAGGAGACCAGCAAAGCGGACCGCGATGATTAAAGTCGCCTCGTGTCAGCTGACGGGGTGTACCGCCATCCGCGCGCAATAGAAACACGTGGCTAAATTCAGGTTCGACAATACCACGGCCATCGAACTGATAACGCACCGTGTCGATCACTCGCGCTGGAGCCGACCATTTAGCTCCCTCAGGTTTCTTGCGAACCTTAGCCAGCTTGTTGACTTTCTTTGGTACCGACATGATAAATGCCAGCCATTTACCATCCGGTGACCAGCTGAGCGCAGACGGTTTCTTACGCAAGTTAGTCAGGCTGGCACTCGAACTGGCCTGACCCAGCCATAGGACCTGAACCTGTGTGCTACCTGAATCAGCAGCCAGATAAGCTAATTTCAATCCGTCATGGGACCAACGTGGCGCGGTGTAGCTGCCATCGCCGGATACCAGCGGGCGATGATTGTCCCCGCCTGAATCTACAATCCAGATTGCGGAGTTGGTTTTATCCGTCATTACATCATTGGACTTGCGAACATAAACCACACGCTTACCGTCCGGTGATACTTGCGGATCACTCGCATACTCGAGTTGAAATACATCCATGGCTTCAAAAACTTCCACGGCTTCAACAACACTCTCACCCGCTTGTGCCTGCAGACACATGCTTGCGCAAAATAGGATCGTGGTCCACGGCTTCATCGCGTTTGTCCCTGAATTGTGGGGTCGAGATTTGTGCTACTCCGGCACTTTACTCCGACCCCATAGCTCCCCATCGCTATCTTAGACACGTCAGTTTAGGAACGCTACTGGCATCATGACATGATATTTCCTGGGAGATGCTGTACCTTTGCATCAATCGAAGCGCAAAAATATCTATCACTGAATAGCCAAAGAGCACGAAATGAGCAGTCAGAAATTCGAAGTAAATCGAAACGATCTATCAAACACCCGATTCACTGACATTGCTGCATTGGAGAGTCTCGATCTCGCCAAAAATCAGGTGGTTTTGAGCGTGGACAAATTCGCGCTCACAGCCAACAACATAACCTACGGTGTGGCCGGCGATATGATCGGGTATTGGAAGTTTTTCCCGGTAAGTCAGGACTGGGGGCAGATCCCGGTCTGGGGCATTGGCACCGTGCAGAGCAGTAAAGTTGATGGTGTCAGTCCCGGCGACCGGTACTACGGCTATTATCCAATGTCTTCCTATCTGATCGTCGAGCCGGGAAATGTCACCGCGCGCGGATTCACCGATGGGTCCGCCCATCGCGCAGAGCTGCCGCCAACTTACAACCAGTACGCCAGGATGACACTCGAAAACGGGTTTCCACCCCAATTTGATGACCACCAGATGGTCTATCGGCCACTCTTTACAACCGCCTTTGTGCTGGATGACTTTTTTGCCGACAACGAATTTTTTGGTGCCCAGTCCATCATTCTGTCAAGTGCATCCAGTAAGACCTCGTTTGGTCTAGCCTATTGCCTGAAAAGGAATCGTGACATACGCATCATTGGGCTAACCTCAAGCGGTAATATGGATTTTGTTAAGCACCTGGGTGTCTACGATGACGTTGTCGACTACGACAATGTGTCTTCCCTGGACAAAACCGCGCCTGTCGCCTTTGTTGATATGGCAGGAAATCGTCGGGTACTGGAGCAATTGCATCACCACTATCAGGACAATATGAAATACAGCTGTGGGGTTGGTATCACTCACTGGGACGCGCGAGATGGTCAGGACCCTGCCACCTTACCAGGCGCAAAACCAGCCATGTTTTTTGCCCCCAGCCAGATGCAGAAACGAAACAAGGAATGGGGTCTGGAACGATTTCAATCTGAGCTTGGCAGTGCCTGGACAGGGTTCCTTGAGGTTGTAGATGACTGGGTGACAATTGACAACGTCACCGGTAGGCAAGGACTCGAGAATACTTACCAACGTGTTTTAAAAGGAGCGAAACCAGACACTGCGTTTGTTCTGACATTGTAAGCCGGAGGAGCCTTATCTCTCCAAAGACTCGATGCCCGGGGGCCGATATCGAATGAAACTCGCTGATCAGTTACATGGTGCAGGAATAAATTTGTTCGCCTGTATAAGACTCTCGGCACTCCCGGCAGATATGCGCGGCGTTCTGTCTGAACCTGATCAAGCGTTACATTACGACTCACTGGTTCTGTTGGGTAGTGGCGGCACTTCTCTCTGGACGCATCTCGACCAACCGATCAAGTCGTCAGACAACCCCGTGGACACCTACGTTCGGCAGAATATCGAATCCTGCTTCGGGGATATTCCACACAAAATTTTGTACCCAGGCCCGCACCCCATTCCGTTGATTGCGCTTGGAAAACTGGCTAAATGGCACCGGGAGTCACCCCTGGGTTTGGGTATTCATCGAGAATTTGGATTGTGGTCGGCTTATCGAGCGGTGATTCTTTGTCATGGCGTCGCAGCAGCTGATGAGGGCACAGACTTTCAACATCCCTGCGAGACCTGCACTGACACACCGTGCATTTCAGCGTGTCCAGCCGGCGCCGTGTCGACATCTGGCTTTGATCCCGTTGCCTGTTCGAGTTTTCGTGTCACCCCACAATCACCTTGTCAAAAAAAGTGCCTGGCAAGACTGGCATGTCCGGTCGGTCAGGCACATCAATATTCCGAAGAACAACAGGCATACCATTACTCGATTTCGCTGCGCACGATCAAGTTGGGTAACACTGATTAACTCGGTGGCGCTTCCCCCAGAAAAAACTGACATAAGTCCGAGAAGCTTGTTCCCACATAATCGTAGCGGGTCACTTCACCAAATCCGTAAGCCGCAAAACAAAAATCGGCACCGCTCGATTCTGCTGCCTGTAAGTCGCCGAGGGTATCACCAACGTAAACGACTTCTTTGAGCTCATAGCGTTGCATCATGCTGGCGATCATGTCGCCTTTAGGCACTAAACTCATGCCATGACAATCCCAGCCTGCGAAGAAGCGACTTAACCCTGTCATTTCAAGAAACTGTAACAAATACCACTCCTGGCAATTACTGATAATGAACAGGCGGTAGTGCTCCGAGAGACTTTCTATACCGGTGTGCAGTTCCGGGTAGCAGGCACCTCCGAGGGAGCTGATGCATTCTTGTTCTTCGCGTTCAAGCATTGCTATCAGATCATCGAGATCACGAGAACACCCGGGAAACAACTCCGATATGCACTCGCCGATGGGTCGGCCCGTAACTTTCTCCAGATCTTCACGTCGCAGGGGCACGTCCCGCAGTCCGAGTCGGTCCGATACGTTGTTCCAGCCAACCACTGTCGAATCTACTGCATCCCATAGCGTACCATCAAGATCAAAGATCAGTGCAGAAACGTTTTTGTGCGGGGTCGTTTTAGAAATGCTGTTGTTACTCACGCGCCCACAGCGTCTCACACATAACGCCCGTGGCATCTTCAATGACCTGCATGGCATCCAGGATCATATCCTCACGGAATTTTTGACCGACAATCTGCACGCCGGACGGTAAGCCTTCAACCAGCTCCACCGGGACATTACCCGCAGGAAATCCGATGTAATTAAGACCGAAACTGTAGATTGCAGAATCAAAAAGATCGCACGTACCTGCATAGGTTTCGTCATAATCGTTGGTATATCCCGGACGCATAAGAAATGGCGTCAGCACGAGCGGATACTCTGCCAGAAATACGTTCCATTCCCTAACCATACGACTACGTTCGGCGATACCTGCAATATAACCCTCGGCGTCAACCATGTTGGACATCTTGTAATAGTAGTCAAATATATTCTGGATAGTTTCGCTGCCGTGCTTTCGTGCCAGTGGATCAAGTGTCATTTTGATCTCCAGGATTGCCACACTAAACCAGGCGTCGGCTGCTTCCTTAATGGAGGGGCTGATGACTTCCTCAACCTGATAGCCTGCGTCATTGAGCATGGCTGCGGCTCGTTCAAGATTGGCATTGATCCCTGGATGCATCGGATAACCGTGGGTTTCGCGGCAAAATGCAACCTTTACAGGCTTGTCGGCAGGCGGTCCTGCAAATGGCATGGGTATGTGCCAGGGATCCCGCGGATCATGGCGACTCATCACTTCAGTCGCCAGACGTACATCCGCCACCTGCCGACAAATCGCGCCTTGCACGGACATTAGTTGTGACAACATCCCGCGTTCCGCACCAGCAGACGGATTAAACGCAGGAACTCGACCGAGACCGGGTTTTATAGTGGCAACCCCGCACGCGGTAGCTGGAAACCGCAATGATCCGGCAATGTCATTTCCATGATGAATAGGACCGAAACCGGCCGCCGCTGCAGAACCCGCGCCGCCAGATGAGCCACCAGGGGAAATACCGAAATCCCAGGGATTACGCGTTAATCCGTGCAGGGGATTATCGGTGGTGCCGCGCATCGAGAGTTCCGGGGTATTGGTCTTGCCGACAATGATCGCACCTGCATTCAGCAGGTTTTGCACAATGGGTGAATTACCTGTCGCAATGTTGTCCCTGAATGCTGGGATTCCGTTGGTCGTCGGTGTGCCGTCAAGGTCAACATTTACTTTGATGGTGACGGGTACGCCATGCAGTTCTCCCAGGGGCTTACCTGCCTTAACCGCATCGTCAGCCAGTTTTGCCGAAGCAAGCGCCGCATCTGCGTAGTCGTAGACAATGGCGTTCAAATCCTTGTTCTGAGACGCAATTCTCTCGTTAACCGACTGAATCACTTCCACGGCAGAGAAGTTTTTCTCCTTTATCCCGCTGGCCAGTTCGCCTGCGCTTAGTCGCCACAATTCATTTCCCATCAATTTCACCTCTGCAGTTTGTCAGGATCCATGCTTCCCGGACTTTCTTTTCTTCACTGACTTTCTATTCTTCACCGACTTTCTAATCACGTGTTTCCGCGGTTCCGGATTCCATGTGAGCGCTGATATAACCAGATTGCGGGCAATAATAGAATTGCTGTGGTCACGAGTGCAATTCGCAGGCCAAACTCCCGCCCCAGCAACCCGATACCAGGTCCACCTCCGGTTTGGCCCAGCGCATCCGCCTGGCTATGCATGGACAATACTGTGGCACGAACTGGTGCATCAATATTCCTGTTAAGCCAGGCCAGTGTCAGCGGTTCAACCACCTGCCTGAGTGGCATCAGTGCGACGTACATAAAAATTGCAAGCCAGACGTGCCCTGTCAATGCAAAGCAGGCGACGCCGGACAGGATCGACACCGTCAGTAAAGTCAGCGTATTGGCAATTTGTCTAACATTATCAGTATCCACATATCGTTCCGCCAGATGGACAACGCCAATGCACAGCACATTCCCCATCGCTGCAAACGCACCAAATAACACCACTGGTTGATAACCCAGAGGAGCAGGAAACTCGAAACTACGCAGCAGGTGCGCTGTAGACAAGCGATCATAACCTTCACTGAAGGTACCAAACACAACGCCAACCAGCATCAGCAATATCAAGGTGGATGAGCGGCGAACGGTCACCAATCCGCGACTGAACGTATGAGTCATCTTAGCGTAGCTGTTGAGGTGGGCAACCGATGCTGGTTCGAAGTGGCTTTCAGTCATCGCGAACCAGGCAAATACAGACCAGCAGCAAAACAGGACGCCTGAAAGTATAAAGGGATAGTTGATCTGTACACTGCCGAGCAGGACGGCTAGCCCAATTCCGAAAAAAGCACCGTAGCTGGACAACTTTTCACCTTTTAAATACAGTGTGGCTGCCTCCGACTCACCCACCTCGTCAGCGAGCCATGCCTGGTGGGCGCCGCTGATGAAAGTCCAGCCAATACCCAATAAAAACGAACCGGCTGCAATAACATAAAACACAGGAAAACTGGCGCTTAGTACGAACGAAAACCCAAGAATCATGTAGCCGATGACCACTGACAGCTTTCGCGAGTAGGTATCCGCGACAACACCCGTCGGTATCTCGAACAGAAATGCGCTCACCTCCAGCGCTGTACCCACAAGGACCAGTTCCAATGCATTTAATCCCGCCATGTCAACCTGATAAATCATGCTAACGGTCGCCATCATGTAAAAAAGTAGTCCCCAGGCGAATTTGGAGGCGAGGTAGATTCTGGGTGCTGACATTGGCAACACAGGTAAGTCCCGACAAATCGAATCGCGGCAGTCTGTACAGTCGCCGAGGGCATGTCAACTAGCGGTGAGCCCGTGGAAAACAGGCACTCCTGCAAGATGACCGTCACGAATCTGCAGATAAAGTACCTGTAAATCACCGACCAGTTCAATTAACATGATCTTGACTTCATTTAAGCCCAGCGCCTCATGCAATGAGTACTACAGTGACTTACGCGATAGTTTTTCAAGGCGAGATCGTTGAAGGATTTCAACCTATCTCCGTGAAAGCACACATGGCGCAGCTCCTCAAGGTAGACGCCGAAAAAATGGCCTCGCTTTTCTCTGGCAAGCAAATCGTTATTAAACGTACGACAGATAAAAATGAAGCCGCAAAGTACGGCGGTGCACTGAAGAAGATAGGGGCCGACGTCAAGGTTAGAATTATTAAAGGTGAGGCTGCACCCGCCAAACCAGCCGACGCGAAGCCTGCCGACGCGAAACCCGCCGACTCAATACCGGAAATCGATACCTCCCACCTGTCGCTTCTGCCTAACGAGGGTAATATTGTCGAACCGTCTGCTCCCGTTGCACCACCTGAATTAGACTTAAGTGCCTTGCAGGTTGCAGAAAATAATGGCGCCCCGCTGGTCGAAGCCAAAATTCAGGAGCGTCGCGAACTGGATCTCAGCGAATACACTGTCGCTGAAAATGATGGCTCGCCAATTGTTGAACCGTCGACTGAAATAGCGCCCACAATCGAGGTTCCGGATTTCGGACTCGATGAGCCAGGCGCGTTGCTTGAAACGCTGAAAGAAGAAAAAGAACTGCTGAATCCCAATACCATGGGGATCACACTCGCCATGGCAGGCTCAGACCTGCTTGAGCCTGATGAAAAAGATCAGAAACCTCCGCCGAAGGCGCCCGACATCAGTAGTATCAATCTGGCGCCTAACGACTAGCCGGCTACCCGGGCAAAACTTCCGGGACGATTACTATTGCGCGAGTGGCGTCAACTTCACCGGTAGTTCAGAGAAACCTTTGACAAAGTTCGACATGACGCGAACAGGCTCTCCAACGACTTCAACCTTCTCGAACCGTTTCAATATTTCTTCCCAGACTATGCGCAATTGCATTTCCGCGAGGCGATTGCCCATACATCTGTGAATACCAAAACCAAACGACAAATGGTGCCGTGCATTCGGCCGGTCGATAATAAAGCTGTCCGCCTGGTCAATTACCCCTGAATCCCGGTTCCCCGACACGTACCACATAATGACCTTGTCACCCTGTTTAATGAGTTTATCCCCGAGTTCTACATCCCGGGTTGCGGTTCTGCGCATGTGCGCGAGTGGCGTTTGCCACCGAATGATTTCGGACACCAGGGACGGGATCAGCGCCGGGTTCTTACGCAGCTTGTCGTACTCTGCCGGATTTTCATTGAGTGCGAGCACACCTCCGGAAATCGAGTTGCGGGTGGTGTCGTTACCACCCACAATCAGCAGAATGAGATTACCCAGATATTCGTCATCGGGCATGTTCTTTGTAGATTCACCGTGCGCGAGCATAGAAACCAGATCAATGTCATCAGACATGGGCTTGCTCTGGCGCTCCTTCCACAACCGCTTGAAATAAGCGAGGCAATCATCCAGTGCCTGGTCCTGGCTCTCCTCTGTCAATCCGGGTACACCGACGCCGAGTCGGGGGTCGGACGTCGCCACGTCAGACCAGTAGGTGAGTAATCTGCGATCCTCGAACGGAAAATCAAACAGGATTGCCAGCATCTGCGTGGTGAGTTCGATGGATACCCGATCCACCCAGTTGAATGTCTCACCCATCGGGAGTGAATCAAGAATAGTCGTGACCCTGTGGCGAATGATTGATTCCAGTTTGGACAAATTCCGGGGAGCAACGACCGGTTGTACGACTTTTCTCTGGGCATCATGCTTCGGTGGGTCCATGGCGATAAACATGGGCGTTTCTCGCCGCACCCTTTCACCCTCCGGAACCTGGTCGCCATCAAAAATCGAGATTTCCTTGTCCGAGGAAAAATTGATCGTGTCTTTCTCCACCGCCATGATGTCGTTGAATCGGGTGACCGACCAGTAAGGTCCAAACAGGCTCTCGGCACAATAGTGAATAGGTTCCTCTGCACGCAGTCGGGTAAACCACGGCTGCCAGAGATCCTGCTGGAGAAGAATTGGCTGGCTGACGTCAATCTGATCAAGCGGGATTTTATAGGGATCGGGAAGCTGTCCGGGATCGAGTATCAGTTCAGTCACGTGGCTTAACTCCTGAAAGAATGCGGGGTGCAAGTGAAACGAACTTAAGCCCTCGCAATCCCACTTGTCAAATTAGTCGCCTGGAGCGGTTATTGTTTCGCGTGCTGCTTCAGGAGCGCCTGCTTCAACTCCTCCTTCCCATAAGGTGGTCCATCGGGCATAAAAAGCGATCCCTCGATAGCAACAGTATCAAAACTAGTACCATGTATGCGCATCTCCGCCTTGTCGTGCGCGTAAACCTGAATAAGTTCAACCTTGTCTTCAATTTCTGCAACTGTGTCCCTCACCAGCATGCATTGATGACAACCACCACCGCACCAGCCGTTGGTGATGTTAGTGATCTGGACCCGTCCATCCGAGTCCCGAATTGGAATCGCCTCATGCTCAGGTCTCAGGAGTCCTGGAGCTTTTGCCTGCTCATTAAAAGGTTTCCAGACAAGCACATCCTTGCCAATCGAATCTGCGCGCTGATAGCCCATATGCTCGTAAAACGAAACTGGGTTCCAGGCGTCATAGTCTTTCCCCCAGACAGTCATGCCATCACAACCGGACTCCCGCGCATCCTGCTCAATTTGTTCAAGCATGAATCGACCATAACCTCGAGACTGCTGGTTCCCAACAAGGTGATCGTAACCATGAATCCACATACACAAGATCGCCATCAGATTCATGCCTTCGTAGGGAGAAAACTCGATGGGAATATAGTTGGTCAGTCCGACAACCTGCCCGGAATCGTCCTTTAAAACTTTAGCGCGGTGCCCTTTCGGTTGATAGATGGCACGCCACTCACGCCGCATCGCCATAACACGCGGGTCCGCTGGAATCTCGTCATGCAGACAGCGCAGGAAAGTATCCTCTGTGGTCTTATCGATTTCCCGCAATTCCATGATGCTACCCCCGTCTCAAGCTTCTCGAGCCCGCCACACCAGCGACTTCAATTGAGGACACCCAGGACTTCAATTGAGGACACCCAGGATTTTCGACCACCAATCGACGACCAATCGAGCAATCGAGGACACCCAAGTTTTTCCGGGATTTTCGACCAATCGAGGACACCCAAGTTCTTCAGCCAATTGAGGAAGCCAATTGAGGACACCCAGGATTTTCAGCTGCGAACAGCAAGGATAACCACCGGGATTTCCCGATTGCCCGCACGCTTTTTATAATCATTGTAGGGCGGGTAAACCTCGGCCAGTTCACCCCAGAGGCGCTCGCGTTCGTCCCCGGTCGCATCCCTGGCGGTCACTTCATAGCCGTCCGTGCCAACACGAATGGAACACTCCGGTGTCGCCTGCAGGTTCAAATACCAGGCAGGGTGTTCGGGCGCACCGCCTTTTGAGGCGACAATGACATAGTTGTTGTCGATTTTCTTGTAGATCAGCGGTAACAGTCTTTCCTCACCAGATTTCCTGCCTTCGGTGGCCAGCAGCAGGGTCGGCAAAAAGCCTTCACCACCTGCCATGGAAGCATCCCACATATGGGCTTTCTCCGGATCGCTGAGATAAAGCTCGATATGTTTGCCGATCCAGTCAGGCAGGTTCGCAGGCGTTTCGCTCATTACAATTCTCACAATGATTGGGGGAAACTATTCTGCATCAATTTTGTAATTGCCACCAGTTCCTACATAAGTGACCGCTATTTTGGTAATAGCCCACGATCAATGCGCCCAATGGCAATCGATTTAGAACCACGGACTCGCTAGACTTCTCTGCTCGATTTCCCTGCAAGGCATAAACTTGAACATCACAGAACAACCGGGATGGTTTAAACGATCGCTGGCCATCCCTTACACCGAACACAATATCGACGTTGACGGCACACCAATCCACTACCTGAAATGGAGTGACGAACCATCAAAACCAGGGCTGGTGTTTGTGCACGGTAACGGCGCACACGCACATTGGTGGACTTTTATCGCGCCATTCTTCATGGATCACTACCAGGTAATTGCCATTGATCTTGCCGGTGCCGGTGATAGTGGTTACCGATCAACCTATACAACCGAAGGCTTCGCCGCAGAAATCATTGAGGTGGCGGATCACGCCGGATTCGGTTCGGATACCATCGTGGTCGGGCACAGTTTCGGCGGTTACATCACTCTCAAAACCGGCACGCTTTACAATGACAGACTGGCGGGTATCGTGCTGGTTGATTCAGCCGTTCGACCCCCGGATTTTGAATGGGAACGCGATCCACGACGCTCACCAATCAAGGCAAAACGTGTCTATAATGACTTTGAATCCGCGCTGGGCAGGTTCCGGTTAATGCCGCCCCAGGACTGCAGCAATCAATTCATTCTGGATTACATTGGCCGGCACTCGATCAAACAATCCGGAGAAGGCTGGACCTGGAAATTTGACGACAATCTGTTCCAGAAATTCGAATTCGGCACCAACATCCACGAGGATCTGGCAAGCTTAAAATGTCGCATCGGTGTTATCTACGGAGAAGAGAGTTACCTCTTTTCCCAGGAAATCGCCGACTACATGTTCCAGGTCCTGGACCAGTCAGTACCCTTTGTCGGGATACCGGATGCGCAACATCACCTGTTTCTGGACCAGCCTCTGGCTTTTGTCAGCAGCTTAAGGACTTTGTTGGGAGAGTGGCGTCACTCGAGACCTTTGCGTACACATCGATAAACGAATCCGCGTTCAATCTGACGACCAGCTTCGCCGTCGCTTGCACGCAGGCCTGTGTTAGTCAGTCAATAACTAATCCGCCAGGCCACGATTCTTGAGCAAGGGGGCTACTTCCGGATCACGGCCGCGAAATTGCCGGTAGAGCATCATCGGATCAGCTGTACCACCTCTTTCAAGCACGTTTTCACGGAAAGATTTTGCGGTTGGCGCATCGAAAATGCCGTTCTCTTTGAAGGCTTCGAAGCCGTCAGCATCCAGAACTTCAGCCCAGATATAGGCATAGTATCCGGCGGAGTAGTTGTCACCGGCAAAGATATGCTGGAAGTAGGATGATTTGTAGCGGGGATTGACGGCATCGAGCAACTCAATCTGCTGCATGGCATCGGCTTCAAAACTCTCGACGTCCTGTTCATCAGTCGATTCAAGCCCGTGCCACGCCATATCCAGATAAGACGCGGCAAGATATTCAGTGGTCGCAAATCCCTGATTGAAGGTTTCGGCTTCCAGAAGTTTTTCGATAATACCATCGGGAATCACTTCCCCCGTCTCATAGTGGCGGGCATAACTCCGCAGGACTTCTGGCTCCATGGCCCAGTGCTCCATGATCTGTGAGGGAAGTTCCACAAAGTCTTGTTTAACATTCGTGCCTGACTGGCTCTCATAACGCACCTGGCTGAGCAAGCCATGCAAGCCGTGACCAAATTCATGAAACAAGGTACGCACTTCATCCATGCCTAACAGGCAGGGATCGGCCTTGGGGAAATTGCAGCAGTTCACCACAATCGGGCGAACCGACTCATCAAGATTCGACTGGCCGCGGAACTTACTCATCCAGGCACCTCCGCGTTTCGATGGACGCATAAAGTAATCGACCAGAAACAGGCCAATCAGTGAACCATCGGCATCCTTCACCTCATAGGTGATCACATCAGGATGGTAGCTCCGGATACCAACCGCTTCCTCAAATGTGATGCCATACAGTCGAGTGGCAACGGCAAACGCACCGTCACGCACTTTACCCAACTCGAAAAATGGCTTTACCTCAGCAGGATCTAACGAGAACCTTTCGCTGCGTATTTTTTCAGTGTAGTACCACCAGTCCCAGCTCGCCAGGGAAAAGTTTCCGCCATCCTCCTGGATACGATCTTGCAGGTCCGACGCTTCTTCGTTGACCTTTATCTTTGCTGGCTCCCATATCTTGTCCAGTAATTCCGTGACCGCCTCTGGTGTCTTTGCCATCCGGTCATCAAGCATGTATCGCGCATGGCTCTCAAAACCGAGCAGTTGCGCTCGACGAGCACGCAAAGCCGCAATCTTTTTAAGGACTTTATGGTTGTTGTATTCATTGTCATTGTTAGCGCACTGGGTATACGCCTTATAGATCTTCTCCCGCAGCTCGCGATTTTCCGCATACTGCAGGAATGGTGTGATTGAGGAGCGAGAAATGGTAAATACATACTGGCCCGGCTTGCCCCGTTGGTCTCCTTCTCCGAGGGCGGCCTTCAGCACGGATTCCGGTAATCCCCGGGTGTCTTCGGTCGCGTCGAGGACGAGTTCAAAGCTGTTAGTGTCTTTCAGAATATTCTGTCCGAACCGCGTGCGTAATCCTGCCAGTTCTTCGTCAAGCTGCTGCACCTCTTCACGCTTGTTCTCAGTCAATGCCGCACCCGCGCGAACAAAACTAGTGTAAGTTTCCTCGAGCAACTGCTGCTGGTCTTCCGCCAGGCCGGCCTCTTCTTTCTGGCTATAGATCGCGGACACGCGTGAAAACAGCTTTTGATTATTAAACAGCTGACCCTGGTGGGCAGCGAATTTAGGCGCGATTTCCATTTGAATATTCTGAATTACATCGTTGGTGTGGGCCGAACTCATGTTAAAGAACACTCCGCCTACCTTGCGCAACAGTGCAGCGGAACGCTCCAGTGCCTCAACCGTATTTTCAAACGTCGCCGGTGCCTGATTTTCCGCGATCTTAAGGATTTCAGCGTTGTGCTCAGCGAAAGCCTCATTAAAAGCCTCGAGGTAATGCTCATCCTTGATCGAATCGAACGGCGGGATGCCAAATGGGGTTCGCCATGGTTCGAAGAACGGATTGCTCATGCAGACTCCTGATGTATCGTTAGTTACTGATGACTTCCAATGCGTCCAATCCGAGGACACGATTGTAGGTGTTATGGTAGTGATGCAGTGCGGGTTCATTACGACCGAAGATAAAATGATCTCGCGCTCCCGACACCGCACCCTGGTGCGATGCGGCGGCGGCCACATAGTCTTCATCGCGAATAATTTCACTGAAACCGGTGAGCCGCTCCGACATCTGAGCGCGAAGGGCAGTATCAATATTCGGATTGGTATAAAACGAGATTTGCGAAAACGACTGGTGCGGATTGCTTTTGGATGGATAAACCCGAACCAGCGTCGCACCTGCAAGCCCGTCTCTGGGAACACTTTCGTCACGACCGTTGGGAATTAATTGAATATTAGGGAAAAGATAGTACACCGGGACTGTCGCCTTCAGAATATCCCACTCGGACTCGGGTCTGTCCCTGAAATTGTCGATCGCCTTGGCACAAAGCATCATCCGGTGATTATTTTTGTAAGTATCGTAGCACTGCACATTGCCGTAAATATCGTTCGCCAGGGTGTTCTTGTGCAGGACATTAAAATGATAGGTCTCGCCGAAGGTATCAATGGCGAGCTTCCAGTTCATCGGTGTCTGGTAGGTTTCCATGGCACCAAAAGCAAGCTGGCCATAATTCCAGGATTCAAGTTCATCACCCAGGTCACCCAACAAATTGTTAAGATTAAATTTAGTGCCGGGTTTTGGGTGAACCCATAACAGGCCATGTTTTTCTTCAGCGCTGAGCTCCACCAGACCGTTGCAGCTTTTATCGACCGGGCCAAATTGCGCCTCTCTTGGTACGGACACCAGTTCGCCTCTGGGGCTGTAACCCCAGGCATGGAACGGACAGCTGAACAGGTTTTTCTCGCCCCGCGGCTCGCTTTCGACGATTGTTCCCCGATGGCTGCAGACATTCAGGAAAGCGTGAAACACACCATCCTGGTCGCGCGTCATCAGAATCGGTTTGCCAAGGTCGCTCGACGTGATGAAAGACCCGGGTTTAGGGAGATCCCCGGTCAGGCCCATCACCTGAGGATATTCCTGGAACATCATTTGCCATTCGCGCGCGGCCCGATCTTCGCTGGTGTAGGCAGATACCGGGTTGCGCACCATACCACCG
Source organism: Gammaproteobacteria bacterium (assembly GCA_021773555.1). Lineage (GTDB taxonomy): Bacteria > Pseudomonadota > Gammaproteobacteria > Pseudomonadales > Azotimanducaceae. Next base: position 9,085 of record JAJFKA010000126.1, on the reverse strand, counting down.
GCGTCAACATTGCTACCTTCGTCAAGTCGCTGCATGAGCAGTTTCATACAACGGATCTGTTCTTCCTTTTGCATTTCCCATCCTCTATTCAGGCATGGACTAAACATACTTTATGCGGTACAAAACTGCCACATCCAGGTCGTACCGAAAACAATGGCTATACTACTAGGTAAGCGGTCCAAAGCGCATTTTTATGACTGACAATGAGGTTAAACGTACCGCATGTGGCCGGGCTCAGAAGATTCTCGTAACCGGGGCGTCCGGGTTTATCGGCAGTCATTGCGTTCTGGAGTTGCTCAATCACGGTTATGAGGTTCGCGGTTCTGTTCGCGACCTCAATCGTGCCGATGAGCTACGCGGCATGCTGATGAAGCATAACCTTGCTGCGGGTAATATGGAGTTTGCCGCCGCGGAATTGAATGATGCGAGAAGCTGGATCGAGGCCGCGCAGGGCTGCGACGGGATCTTTCACGCGGCGTCACCAATCCCGCTGGAACAACCCAGGAATCCCGAGGAACTGATTAAACCCGCACGCCAGGGGACGCTAAATGTACTCAACGCGGCAAAATTGGCAGGCATCAGGCGGGTGATACTGACGTCTTCGGTCGCCACCGTCGTCGGGTGTGATCGTAATGTGGATCGAACCTACTCCGCAGAAGACTGGACAGACCCCACGGATCGGTCGTTACCGCCTTATTCCGTCAGCAAGGTATTGGCGGAGCAGGCAGCCTGGGACTATATATCCGAGCAGAATAAATCAACCCACAACGAAATCGAGATTAGCACCATTAATCCTGCACTTGTGCTCGGCCCTGCGCTTGAGCGGGACTATGGCTCCTCTCTCGAAGCAATTTCAAAACTGCTCAAAGGGGAAGTACCGATGATCCCGAGGTTTGGATTCGAGATCGTTGATGTTCGTGATGTCGCCTCTTTGCATCGCCTGGCTTTTGAACACCCGGAGGCCGTGGGGAAACGATTCCTTTGTGGTGCAGGGTTCATGTGGTTTCGGGATGTCGCCAGGCTGTTAGCCGACGAGTTCCCGGCCTTTGCGAGTAAAATTCCCATACGCACTATGCCTAACTTTCTGGTCAGCGCCTTTTCTCTTGTTATCCCCGAGTTAAAATTCCTGCTCAACGACATTGAAGCAAAACGCCGACTCGATTGTACCCCTGCCTATGCAATCGGCTGGCAGCCGAGAACGCCAGGCGAGGCAATCCTTGCCGGAGCAAAAAGCCTCATTGAGCTGGGGATTGTTTAAGCACATAGAAGTTTAAGCTATAGTCGTGACCTCCACAAAAACGGGAAGAACCATTGAATCATTACCGTTACTTAATCCTGGCTGTCCTGATCTGCTGCAATCCGGTGACGGCTGCAGAGCCGCTGGTTATCCTGCTTTCCTGGGATGGCATGCGCCATGATTTTCCAGACCGGGGTAACCTCGCGGGATTGAAACGCATGCAAACCGAGGGCATTCGCGCCGGTAAACTGATCCCGGTCTACCCCTCGAATACCTTTCCTGGTCACGTATCGCTGGCGACCGGCGCAAATCCCGCAGTCCATGGCATCCTCGACAATCGTATGCACGACCGGGAGAAAGGCGACTATGCCTATTCGGCCGATGCCAACTGGATTCTCGCCGAACCCCTGTGGATTGCGGCGGAACGCCAGGGGTTGAAAGCAGCGACTTTCTTCTGGGTCGGCTCTGAAACGGACTGGCACAATCAGCGCTCCACCTATCGCATTGCACCGTTCAGCAACACCACCCCGGAACACATCAAGGTTCGACAAATTATTGACTGGATAGATCTGCCGGCGCCGGAAAGACCTGCGCTGATCATGAGTTATTGGTCCGGCGCTGACAGTACCGGCCATCGAAAGGGGCCAGATCACGCAGATGTAGCGACAACAATTACCGCACAGGATGAACAACTTCAACACCTGCTGGCCGCCATCGACAAGCGTGATCTCTGGCCCACGACAACTTTGATTATCGTCAGCGATCACGGCATGACCAAAATCACCCAACATGTCGACTTGTCACAAATAATCAACGACAGCGGCGTGGCGGAGCATGTGGTGGGTGGCGGGGCTGTCCAGCGAATATTCCTGGCTGAAAACGCAGACCCATCCAAATTGTTATCCGCACTTGCAGCAATTCCCGAAATCAACGTACTGGACCGAACCAATAACCCGGGAATTACCATGTTTACACCCGCGTCACGCGCGGGGGATATCATCATTACAACTACACCTCCCCGGGCACTGCGTTATAACGACGGGCCGGTTTCCCGGGTCACACGTATTATCACCGATCTAATCGACCGCACCGAAGGCACGCACGGATTCAATCCTCGACACGAGGATATGGCTGGGATTTTTCTGGCAATGGGGCGCGGTGTAAAACCTGGCAAACAAATCGCGGAGATTAAACAAATTGAGGTCGCAGGAACGGTCACCCGATTGCTGGGAATCGAACCACCGCTTCAGGCTGAATCACCGGGTATATCGCTGGATTAGCCGGGGCTGGCATTCATGCATGGACCAATGCCTGATAGCGCTGTAAGTCCGCGGGGGTATCTACATCCCATAATTCCGGAAGCGCAAGCCAGCGATAGTCGAGCGATCGGATCCGGGCAACGGTGTCCTCATAGACCGTCGCCGTGCTCCAGCTGATGCCGCGAAACAATGCGAGCGCCGGGCGGTTCAAACCTATCAGGCCATAACCACCATCCTCCGCTGGTCCGATGACCACATCATTATTCGCTAATTCATCCAGCGCGTGACTTAGATAACGACTATCCAGAGTCGGACAATCCGTGCCCACAACCACCACGTGATCAACTTCTGGCTGGCAAAAGGCGGCTGTAGCCGCGTTGTGCATTCGCATACCCAGATCGTTACCGCATTGCGTTTCAAGCTTTACACCACGTTCGCCGTAAGCTTTAAAAAACCGGTGTCGCGGATCCGGCGCACACCAGAGTTCAAGGGGGGCGATTTTTGCGACCAGACACCGCTCGAGAAAAGTCGTGGCCATATGTTCATGGAGTTGCGCCGCTTCATTGCAATCAAGCACCGGAGCTAATCGAGTATTCACGAAACCAGGCACGGGCGCCTTGCACATCACCAGAATTCTGGCGTTAGGATACCGAACTGGTGAACTAATCAACATAGTACTCGTAATGCAGCTTTTCAGGGGATGTGCCGAGGAAATATTTCAACCGTAGCCGCCACATCAACAGAATCGTTGGGATTATACCGTTATCGTGCCATCGCCGGGCAGAAGTCAGGACCCGGGGCCGGATACAATAGGGTCGTGAAACCCGTTTCAGACGACGGCTGAGATCGATATCTTCCATCAACGGTATTGCAGAAAATCCGCCAACCTGTTCAAACACGTCTCTGCGGACAAACATTGCCTGATCGCCAGTACAGATACCGGTCAATCGGGAACGTACATTCATCATCCACTCGATCATCCGGAACATTAAACCACGGCCATCGAGACGAACATCAAATCGACCCCAGACGCGATCTGACAAGTCGAAGCGCTCTAGATCCCGCCTAAAATTTCGAGGTAATCCGGAGTCGGCGTGGAGAAAAACTAACAATTCTCCTGAGGCTGCCAGCGCACCGGCATTCATTTGAATTGCCCTGCCGCGTTCAGTCGTGATCACGCGACCCGCGTATCTTTGTGCAACAGCAACCGACGTATCGTCACTGCCACCATCAACCACGATTGTTTCAACACTTGCTGGCAAGTCACGGAGCACGGCTCCAAGATTGGCAGCCTCATTCAACACAGGAACAATAATTGAGATCGACAAATCACTCATAGTCGTGCAACTAATACTTTGCTTTTTTTATGGTGCGCAATGTTATACGAACTCCCGGAATCATCACTCATTATTTTATTAATACAGACCTAGAGACCGGTGAACACCCGAAATGTTACAATCCGGGCACGCCCTGGTAGCTCAGTCGGATAGAGCATCCGCCTCCTAAGCGGGGGGTCGCAGGTTCGATTCCTGCTCAGGGCGCCATCTATCAGCCACTTACCGCTATCCTGAATTTTCGAAATTCACCCGGTACAACCTTTTGCCGAAACACCGTTCCGAGTAAACCTTAGCAACTTAAACGTCGGCAATGCTGTGAGCGGACATCACGGTGCCCCAAAATTTTCATGAACATCGACAATTGTCAGGCTTGCTCGATCCTCGAAAAGCGCGGCTGGTTTGCCCCAAAACCCGGAACCTGATTCACACAGTGTTCCTGCCTCTGCCAACGTGGTAAAACCTCAGCTTGGCCAACTAGAGGCAGAGCAGTTGAATACACAGATTAATCTGAATCCAGACGTCGTCATCGTTGGCGCAGGTATCGCGGGCAGTGCGCTGGCGTATGTTCTGGCGGAAGCCGGTCTCAATATCGTTCAACTGGAAAAGACGCTCCAACACAAAGATGTTGTCCGCGGTGAATGGTTGGCGCCCTGGGGCGTCCTTGAAGCCACCCAGCTTGGCCTGACCGATATCTACGAGACGGAGGGCGCGCATCGACTCGCCCGCCACATCAGCTACAGTGAATTTCTAAGCCGAGACGAAGCGGAAGCCATGACCTTTGAGATGGCTCGCGACTTTCCGGAAGTACCACTTTGTTTAGGACACCCAAGAACCTGCAATCTGCTGAACAGCATTGCGGTCGAAAGCGGTGTAACGCTTTGTCGCGGTATCACGCGGCTACAGGTGGCCCCAGGTAAACCACCGACTGTGGATTTCGAATGGGAAAATCTAAGTTATTCTCTGATGCCTCGATGGGTCGTCGGTGCAGATGGCCGAAACGGCGTGGTCGCGAGGCAAATAGGCTGCGTCACTGAACATGACCAGGAACATCATTTGTTCTCGGGCATGCTTGTTGAGAATGCCTATGACTGGCCAGAGGACCTTCAGGTTATCGCCACGGAAGGCGATGCTAATGTTCTCGCCTTTCCGCAAGGTGAAGGCCGTGTGCGCATTTATCTTGGTTGGCCAAAAGAAGACAGAACCCGCCTGGTTGGCCCTGAGGGACCAAAACACTTTCTTGAAAGCTGGCAACTCGAGTGCGTTCCGCACTCGGCAGTCATTACCAACGCGACGCCCGCGAGCCCTTGTATCGCCTACCCAAACTTTGACGCCTGGGTCGACACCCCCGTGCGTGAAGGCGTTGTGCTGATTGGGGACGCCGCCGGAAGAAATGATCCGATCATTGGTCAGGGGCTTTCAATTTCGCATCGGGATGTACGCCTGGTGCGAGATGCCATGCTCGGCGAAAAGGACTGGACCACGGACATTTTCAATGACTACCTCAGTGAACGGCAGGAGAGAATGTCGCGACTACGAACCGTTGCACGACTCACCAGCTTGAAAGATAGTGCTTTCGGTGAGACAGGTAGAAAAATGCGCCATGAAATACATGAACGAATCGCCAAAAACCCAGAACTGGCAACCCCTAACGCGGCCGCCTTTATTGGCCCTGAAGTTTTACCCGCCGATGTCTTTTCAGAGGCATTTACCCGACAGATAGTCGGCCAACCGATCTGGTCTGACCTGCCATAGTCACCTTAGATATCTAAAACTTCAGATCTTCAGAACATCCAATATCTCATGGATTACCTACATGATCCGTGACCTGGAACGGACAGCCATCACTAAAATGGCGAAAGGGTGAACCACGATAAGCTCATCGAGCATGTTGGCATCCGCAGGGCCGAGCCGTGCTCAAGGGTGCTAGCGGCACCGGTCGCGTTGCGCTGTAACTCGCTCATCTGGGGCGTCCTGTTACCCGCGCGGACACCAGGGCGACATGTTCGACTTTTTCGAGGCAGCTGCGCTGATTGATGTTGTATCCTTTCGAAATTTCTGCGCCGACATAACAGGTTATGTACCTGAATCCGCATTGGGGGAGACCAGACCTTGTGATACAATTTACTGTATAAACAAACAGTATATGCCAAACCCCAAAACACTCAACTTTTTCTCCATGATGTTTCAGCAGGAACATTTTCCAGATTGGGAAGTAGGGAGCATCCGTCTGCTACGTCCATCTAACGGAACGCGAGCTGTAATACATAAGTCCGGCATCGGCTGAGGTCAGCCAGGCATCGTTTTTCTCCTGCACTGATTTATCATTTTCTGAGTGCTCGATTCTGTACTGCCGATGCCTGGGCCACCAGACGGTGTACCTCCATCACAGGTACAGATGTTTTTTAAGCCAGAGTGCTAAAGTGCGTCTGAAATATCTGGAAATAAAGCGTGCAACAAACCCTGATCAAAGCTCTTAACCAAGTTGACCGGCCCGGGGAAATCTGTACTGCAGGTGATCGCCCTTTGACGATGCCGGGTCTGATTATCAAAAGGCTCGGTGCAGTTCGCCTGCCGCTGGGAGAAGCACAAGCTCGAGAGTTGATTGAACTTTGTGTCCAGGCACCATACGGCAAGGGTACAGAAACCCTGGTGGACTTAAGCGTCAGGTGCGCGTGGGAACTAGACCAGGATCAGTGTCGTTTCACCAATCCGCGCTGGGATCAACTGATCGATTCGATTGTAGAGGAAGTACAGCAGAAACTAGGCCTTGAAGAGTGTCGTCTAAGTGCCCACCTGCACAAACTACTGGTTTATGAGGAAGACAATTTCTTCCTACCTCATCGTGATGGCGAGAAGCTCGACCGGATGGTGGCGACCCTGGTCATCGTGCTGCCGACGGAATTTGAGGGTGGCGAGTTGATCATCTCGCATCAGGATCAGCAATATGAAGTCACGTTTCCGGGCGCAGCATCGGGTTTTGAACTAAGTTATGCTGCATTTTATGCCGATTGCCAGCATGAAGTGAAACCGGTAACGAGCGGTTATCGTCTGTGCCTGAGCTATAACCTGGTTTTGGCGAACGGTAAGCGTAGTGTCGACATCTCCGCCCCTTCGTTTGATCGTGTGTCGGATGAAATCCGCGCGGTATTCGCTAATTGGCGTATCGATATGGATGCGCAGAAACTCGCTTTCAAACTCGAACATCGATACACGCGGGACGGCCTTACCCTCGACAAGCTCAAAGGCATCGACAGGACACGGGCTAGTGTGCTGTTCGAAGCGGCAGAAAGAGCGAGCTGCATTGCCCACTTGGCTATAATTACTCTGTGGTTACACGGTGATGCTGAAGACTACCGAGACGATTATTCCCGTGATTACGTCAACCGCCATAGCCGGATTTACAATGAAGCGGCCGAAGAATTGGGAGAGAATGACCAGAGTGAGTACGAGATGGGCGAGATTTACAACAGCAGTCTCTCGGCCGATTACTGGACGGACCGTCACGGTAATCAGATCGGATTTGGTGAGATTCCTCTGGATGAGTCTGAGATCGTCTCAGAAGCGCCGATCGACGATGGCAGACCTGATGAAGAAGAGTTTGAGGGATATACCGGTAATGCGGGGATGACAATGGAAAGATGGTATCACCGCGCGGCAGTGGTTGTCTGGCCACATAAAACACACCTCAGCGTTTTGAACAATGCGGGTACCGATGCGGCCATAGGTGGTCTGGCGCAACTGATAGCACAACTGGAAAAGGTACAGGAAAGCCAGCGCGACTCGTGGTACGAAGAATGTCTGGTGTTCGCAGAAGGCGTCATAGATGGCTGGCAACCGTCACATGATATCCGGGCAAGATCGAACTCATCGAAATCTCATCGAAACCTTTTTCCTGGGATGCTGTATGAACTGGACGATCCTGATCTTGTTCAGCGTTTCCTGTCTAAAGCGCTGGTGGTAGAGGACCAGGTCCAACTGGATACGACATTTGTCGAATTCTGCCAGCGACACGGATGGAAAAGGTTCGAGGCGGATCTTCTGGCTGTAATGCAAAGCCCGGAGGGTGGGATACTCGCCAGGAACGCGACACTGGTACAAACACTTTGTCTTGTACGTGGTCAGAACAAGGATCGCCTCAAAGTCTGTGCTCGCTTGTGCAACGAGCTGGTTCGATCATTGAAGATCTTTGATGACCACTCAGCGCAAAACCCTTGGCCAATGCCGAATGTTGACCGCAAGCAATTGCTGGTTTCACTGGTTTGTGCAATGTCTGCGATCGATACGCAATCATCGCTTCGGCTTCTGGTAAACCACACGCTGGCGAACCTCGACACGTACGATCTAACGGATGCACACCTTGCGGCGATTTTCACGCTCGCGTCACGACGGGGTAAATTGAATACCAGTCTTGACGCCGTGTCTCACTGGCTCGCAAGCTGCAGGAAGATACTCGAAAAGCGTACAGTCAATGAGCCGCCTGAACCCGCGGACTACCGACGCAATCATGAATTATCCTGTGATTGTATGGACTGCACGAGGTTGAGCGAATTTCTAGCGGACCCGAACCTGCGTGAGTGCCGGTTCCCATTGAACAAGGAGCGCCGTCGCCATTTACATGGGATCATCGACCTGCATCGCTGCGATCTGCAACATGTGACCGAGCGGACAGGCAGACCTTTTACACTGATCTGCACCAAGACCACAGCCTCCTGGAAACGGGCGAGAAAGATATACAAACGAGACTTGAAAAATCTCAGCAAAATAATTGATCTCGCAAAGAGGCGGTCGCCCCGTGATAGCGCGTGTTAGAGGCGCGAAAAAGCGAAAGAGAGGAGTCCATTTATTGGGACACCCAACATCTCCAAAATCATCAGGACATCCAAGATCTCACGGATCAAAATCATCAGGACATCCAAGATCTCACGGATTGCCTACATGATCCGTGATCGATAACGGACAGGCATTTGCGTTAGCGACCGTTTGGCCGGTTTCTACAATCACCTACCATGCACGGATGACCTACCCAAGAGCTCATCTGATCGACCCTAACGGCGGTGCCTATCACCTATACACACGCTGTGTGCGTCGCGCCTTCCTTTGCGGGACTGATGCCCAGACCGGTGCCAGCTTTGATCACCGCAAGCAATGGCTCGAGGACAGAGTCCTCGAACTCGCTGACCTGTTTCCCGTCGATATCTATGGATTTGCGGTGATGAGCAATCACTATCATCTCGTGCTGCGTATTCATCCGG
>JAJFKA010000125.1 GCA_021773555.1 Gammaproteobacteria bacterium | reverse complement strand
TAAGGTGTTCGAGCGCGGTTTCCATCATGGCTCCGGGAACAACAACGTTTGATCTCGATAAAGAAGCCGAATATACGACTGCAGATCTGTTCTTGATTAATCGTTAACGTTGAGAAGAAAAAAACAGAGTAAACAAATAATTACTTGATCAATCAGGCGGGTCCATGGCGGGCGAGGGAAATATTACATTGTTGGATGAGATATTTAGCCGATGGAAATAGAGAGTTTACAGGTGTCGGTTGCTGGCCGAATGCCAATCGCGTTGCGTTGTAAATCTCTCTAGAATTTGGCCAAACAGTCGCTTCACGACCCAAAGCGGCGAGCTATGAGTTGGCCACAGCACGCCAGAAGCAGTTTGACCGACACCCTAAATGCCTGGTCAGGCATTCCACAATCCAAGGCTCCTAACGCTCCTGCAACCAGGTCGCAATAACCTGGTGGGCGGCCGCTTCCTGGAAACTATCGAAGTGGCTTAATCCAGGCGCGATTTTGAATGTTGCCTGCGGAACGTACTGTGTGAACAGTAATCTGAGCAACTGAGCATCAATCGCTTCGTCTTGCTCACCAATCAATACCAGGACACGTTCCGGGAGTTTCTCAAGGTCACGCTCGAACGGTTGACGCGGATGATATGCAGTATTTAATCGGTACGAATAGGCGAGTGTCTCGGTACCATCCCAGAGCGTTGTAGGTTTGTTGAACTGGATAATCGGCAAGGCATCTAAACCGTGAATCCCGAGCACACCGAGCGCGATCAAGCCGAACAGGCGGCGCTGATTCACCACTGCCCAGCCACCGGCATCTCCGCCACGCACGCTCTTTGAGGTTGGAATAACAGGTGCGATGAGGACAAGCCCCTTCACCAGGTCTCCCTGTAATCCCGAACCAAAGCGAATGGCGAGGCCGCCACCGCTGGAATGTCCGCCGAGATAGATTGGACCCTGATCGCCCTGACTGCGAAGTTCACCGATCAAATCAGCCAGATCATCTTCCAGTTGACCGATGTAATCGACATCTCCGCGACGTTGACCCGACATATAGTGGCCGCGCAGGTTAGGCAAGACCACCCTGGCTGCGCCTGAATCGGTGATGGCGACTGCCAGATCGTGATAACCACCGCCGTGGTAGGACGATCCGTGGATAAACATCAGAATTACTTCTGTTTCAGATTCATACAAACGGTAGGGCAGGCTGGAACCATCACGCGCCCTGAACCACTTTAGATCCTGGGCTGAATCAGTCGGCCCGGCAGCGTTTGAGGAAGGTCCGGATTCAGGTTTATCGCCGTCTGAGCGCGCGTCGTTCGCCAAACCGAAGACATCGATCTCGCGATCAATGACGGGCATCGGTGTCACGACCAGCGCGAGTGCGACAATCAGCGCAACCCCGAATAGCGTGAGGAGCCCGATTCCCAACGCGAGCAATGTATTCATATACACAACCTCACAGTTTCATTGTTTCAATCAGCCGCCATATAAGCGCCCTTTTTACCGTATGCTTAAGGGACAGCGACTTGCGGTGACAATACGGGCCCGACCTATAAAGATCAATCTGATCGGTGTGTGTCCAGACTGTGGAACGCCAGATGCAAAGGAGTAATATCGAATTGACACCACCTTGTGCAGCGTGCACATTGTGTTAACTGTGCCAGGCGATCATAGCTGCCAATCAAAACCGCCTGGAAACTCGAGAAGGATGTAAAATGAATAAAAAGCCCAGTCAATTACACCACTACCAGAATTCTGTGATGAACAGTGCCAGATGGGCCCAGTTCGAGCCCCGGGATGACGACATCATTATCACGACATCCTACAAGGCTGGCACAACCTGGATGCAGGGCATCTGTGCTGCGCTGGTATTTCAACAACCGGAACCGCCCTTACCTCAGGATGATCTAACGCCCTGGCTCGACGCCAACTTTGCGCCAATAGAAGAAGTCATCACGCAACTGGACGGACTTACCCACCGACGTTACATCAAGACGCATTGCCCACTCGATGGCGCACTTTACTACGACAATGTTAAATACATTTTCGTCGGCCGTGATGGACGAGACGTATTTGCCTCAATGTGGAACCACTGGAACAATATGATGACGGAATCCATCGATGGGCTGAACAACGCGCCGGATCGTTCCGGGCCCACACTTCCGCACCCTCCGGAGGATGTGCAGCCGGCGTTCGATGAATGGTTGTCAAAGGGCTCGTTCGAATGGGAGCAGGATGGTTATCCATTCTGGTCACACTTCCATCATGCGCAGACCTGGTGGGACTTTCGACACCTGGATAATATTCTGTTCGTGCACTTCAGTGACCTGCTCAAGGATACCGACGGCGAAATGAGAAAAATATCAAACTATCTCGACATTCCAATTGACGAGAACGTCTGGCCGACTCTGGTCGAAGGTGTGTCTTTTAACTCAATGAAAGCTAACGCGGACAAGATGGCGCCCGGGGTTGCCGGCGGTCTTTGGAAAGACAATAGCCAGTTTTTTCACAAGGGTGAGAACCAGCGATGGCGTGGTCTGTTGAGCGAAGCGCAGAGCGAACGTTATGAGGAAGTTGCGGGGGCGCGGCTGAGTCCAGATCTCTGCCAATGGCTGGCCCAGGGAAACCAGGAATAAAGTCATTGTGATGCACGCCACGCACGGCTACCTCGCCGTATATCCGCCGTCAACTGGCAGGATCACCCCGGTGATAAAGCTTGCGTCATCACTGGCCAGAAAGGATGCCACTGCGGCAATTTCCTCAGGCTGACCTAATCGACCCATCGGGTGCAATTCCTTCAGGAATTCCAGGGCCTCTGGAGATTCACGAACACGTGCGGTCATTGGCGTTTCGATATATCCAGGGGCAATTGCATTAACGCGCACACCTCGCCGGCCGAAGGTAACAGCGTATTGTTTCGTCAGTCCGGTGACGCCATGTTTTGCGGCGACATAGGCACCTGCCCCGGGCTGGAGGTTGTTTGCCTGGTCAAGTGTGCCGGGGGTGATAAGTCCCACCAATCCCGCGACTGAAGCCGTATTGATGATGACACCTCCGCCGTGATCTGCGAGAAAAGGTGCACCATGAAGCAGTCCGTAGTATACGCCAGTCAAGTTAACGGCAATGCTTTGATCCCAGTCGAAGCCGCCGGCCACACCGGCATTGTTGAAGATAATGTCGAGTCCGCCAAACTGTTCTGCAGTTCGATGGATTGTGTCTTTGACTGATTGTTCCGAGGTGACATCGAGTTTTATCGCTGCTGCGAGTCCGCCTCGCTGGATGATAATATTCGCGGTATTTTCAGCGCCCGGCATATCAAGGTCCGCACACATGATCGTTGCACCGTCGGTGGCCATACGAATTGCCGACTCACGACCGATACCACTCGCGGCTCCGGTCACGAGCGAGACTTTGCTGTGCAGCCTGGCCATTTCCATATAAGGATTTCCTGTTGTTATCGAATAATTTGGAACCCACAGAGCGATCCGTTGTGGGCAAATGATACCAACAAGATATATCACCCGGGAACAGTCTGGAAGCGTGTTCGCGAGCGCTAGTAATTTAGAGCACTCGTTGTGGTGACAATCTTACCCGGTTTGGTGCCGAGGTGGCTGCGACGAGACTTACCAAGTATGCTTTGATGATTCACACGCACCGAGACTGATCAATGAATACAGAGACATTTATCTCGATGTTGTGGTCGGTGCTGCCTCCGCTGGGTTCTTTTATCGCAGTCGTCGTGATCCTTTCCATTACCAATTGGGCGATGCGGCGAAACCAGCCCGGAGAGATCAGTGTATCGAGACAATTCCTGATGCTCTGTGCGACCGCCGCAGGCGTACTGTTCGTTATTTTTAGCCTGCCATTGTCGGAAACCAGTCGCGGCCAGATTCTGAGCCTGTTGGGAATCGTCGTGACGGCTGTCATCGCTTTGTCATCCACAACATTTGTAGCAAATATCATGGCAGGGCTGATGCTGCGGGCGGTTAACAGTTTCAAACCGGGAGATTTCATTCGTAGTGAGAGTTATTTCGGCCGTGTTACGGAACGTGGGATCTTCCACACGGAAATACAGACTGAAGACCGAGATCTCGCGACAGTGCCAAATATGTTTCTCGTCACCAATCCGGTGACGGTTGTGCATGAGTCCGGGACGGTGATCTCAGCAAATTTATCGCTGGGTTACGATGTCTCTCACGTCAGGATTGAGACACTACTCAAGCAGGCAGCAGATACGACCGGCCTTAAAGATACGTTTGTACTGGTTGGCGAGCTTGGTGATTTTTCTGTTTCGTATCGGGTTGCAGGTTTTTCCGAGAATGTCAGCCATCTGTTGACCACGAAATCCAACCTGCGCAAGAATATTCTGGAAGCATTGCATGAAGACGGCATAGAAATTGTTTCTCCCGGATTCATGAATCAGCGAGTACTGAAAGAAGAGCAGCGAATGATTCCGGTACCCGAGCGGCGCAATCCTGTCGAGGTGAGCGATACCGCTGCGGAAGATGTTATCTTCGCAAAAGCAGATGATGCCGCTGAGCTTGAAGCGGTAAAGGAGGAATTGCTGGCTGTCAACAAACAGCTTGATGAGATCAGTAAAAGTCCCGAGGATGCCCGGATAAAGGCTAAGCTAATAAAGCGCAAAACGGAGCTTGAAGAACGTTTCGAACCTCCGGAGAAATAGCAGTATTGGCGAACCCTGACTATCAACAGGTTTCCCATATTCCGATTGTTGAATAAGTGCCACGTCACACAGCCAGAGCTGCTGCCCGCATTGTATCCAACGTAGTCGCCAGGCGATCTTCTCCCCACGGCAGTGGCATCAGCACCGGATGCTCAACACCGGCGTCGATATAACTTTTCACAAAATCGCTTACCTCGTCAACGGTGCCGATGTGGTTGATTGCCTGAATCATGCGTTCTGATATTGCCGCCAGCGCCGCATCCCGGTCGCGTGCCGAATGTCTCTCCCGAAGTTCATCAACTTCATCACTGAATCCTGCCGCTCGAAACATATTTGCGTAACCATCTGCCATCGCATAATTAAACAGGTCCTTTCTTGCAGAATGAGCGGAACGTTCAAAGCTGCCGACCGCTGCATGAACATAGGCAAATATAGTTGCATCGCCTCCCGAACGGACCTGCTCAATTGAGGTTTCAATATGTGATGCGGGCAGGTAATTCAAGAGCACGCCGTCTGCAATCTGACCTGATAGTTTTAGCATTTGTGGGTTAAGTGCGGCCATGACGATTTTAGGCTTTCGTTCACCGGTTCGGATGCCAAGTCTGAACTTTTTCAGTTGATAAAAGTCACCTTCGAAATTAACGACTTCTCCCGACAGGCACTCACGAAGCAGGGCCACGTATTCCCGCATCAACGCGATGGGTCGCGTTGTGCTTTCAACACCATGTTGGCGCAGAATACCCGGGGCCGAAACGCCCAGGCCAAGCCAGATGTTGCCGTTGGGATTGAGTGCCTGAAGCGTTGCCGCGGACATGGCGGTCAGCGCCGGTGTTCTTAGCTGAATCGGAACAATGCCCGTTGCCAGGTCCAGTCCGGTGGTTGCCGCTGCGACACCGCCCAGCAACGTAAATGCATCGGTGCCGGTCGCCTCGACAGTCCAAAAAGACCGGTATTCCATCTCGCTGGCAGCCCTGGCAATTTCCAGGGCAGCGCGCGGACCAAGTACGCCCAGACTTCCAAACGTAACTCCCAGGGGGGTCTTCTCGCGACTCATGTATCAGGTCCTCGGTGTGTTCCAGGCGATACCGCTACGGACAGGATACATCTGTTGTCGTGATCAGGTCTCCGGCTAATTTCTTCACGGCTATACTGACAAGGTAGTGCTCTATATGATGTAGTGCGGTAAAACACCGCGACTTTGATCCAAATTTACGATCGGTGATAACAATCATGTGGAGGTAAATATCGATGCCCGACCTGGAAAGTGATCTATTCAATCTTGCAATGTCTGAAAAAGCACAACCGTTAATGGAAGCGGTTCAAAAACATATCGCAGATAATGTTGAACCCATTACGGAAGAATTTTTCGCACTGGACGCGGAAAAATCCGATCGATGGTCCTGGCATCCCCGCCAGTTGGAATTGCTTGATGGTGCCAAAGCTAAGGCGAAAGAATCCGGGCTGTGGAACTTTTTTCTGCCGGATTCGGATCTGGGTGAAGGTCTCACCAATCTGGACTATGCGTACATCGCGACGGAACTTGGCAAGTTTGCCCTGGCATCGGAGACCCTGAATTGCAGCGCGCCAGATACCGGCAATATGGAAGTGCTCGAGCGTGTTGGAACCGAGGCCCAGAAGGAAACCTGGCTCAAGCCGCTACTGGATGGTGAAATTCGATCAGCCTATGCAATGACCGAACCAGGTCTGCCATCCTCGGACGCCAAAAACATCAGCACCAGTGCGGTGCTTGAGGGCGACGAATGGGTAATCAATGGTGAGAAGTTTTACATTTCTGGTGCCGGTGATCCGAGATGCAAAATCATGATCACCATGGTCAAGACGAGCCCTGATGCGCCACCGTCTCGTCAGCAATCCCAGATCCTGGTGCCTATCGACACTCCGGGTGTTGAGATACTGGAAGGTATGCAGGTGTTCGGCCATGACCATGCACCGCGGGGCCATATGCATATCAGGTTTGACAATGTTCGTGTCCCAAAGGAAAACCTCCTGCTAGGAGAAGGTCGCGGCTTCGAAATATCCCAGGTTCGACTCGGTCCCGGACGGATTCACCATTGTATGCGTTCGATTGGCAAGGCAGAAAAAGCACTTGAGTTGATGGTAAAACGATCAGCAACCCGTGTCGCTTTTGGCAAGCCAATTGCCAAGTTAGGAAAAAATCTGGAAGTTATTTCCCGTGCGAGGATAGAAATCAATGCCATGCGTCTCGCAGTACTACAGGCTGCCAAAGCGATGGATGTCCTTGGCAACAAGGAAGCACGTGTCTATGTTAGTGCAGTCAAAGCCATGGTGCCGGAAAAAGTTTGTCTGATTATTGATCAGGCGATTCAGATGCACGGTGCCGCCGGGATCTCGCAATGGACGCCACTTGCTGCGATGTACACTGATCTCAGGCATTTACGCTTTGCTGATGGCCCGGACGAAGTGCACCATATGGTGGTTGGGCGTGCCGAGTTGCAAAAGTATGATTTGTGGTAGCACAACGTAGGTGACAAAAATTGAATCAGGGGTCTGATTTTCCGCGCAGCGGATCAAGCAGCGATTCAAGCCCGTTGATCTTGATTTCCAGGGTCAGGCTCATCAAATGCCCGAGTTTACCTGAAGGAAACTCGCGATTGGCGAACCAGAGCAGGTAAGCTTCCGGTAGATCGACCAGCAGGCTGCCTTTGAATCGACCAAACGGCATAGGTGTGTTAGCGATTCTGACCAGGTCTTCGTTCTCCATCGTGGCTCGGCTCCTTGTGCCGGGCAACTATACCAATTCCAACGTTCGATGTGATGATCAGGAATCAACCCCTAACGAGCGAGATGCAGTATTCTCGCTTATCAAAATTGCGGAGTTAGCAATGATTGTAGTAAACGCGACGATTGACACAAGCTCGACCAGTATTGAAGCCATGAAATCAGCATTAGCGGTCATGGAGAAAGCCAGCCAGGCAGAATCGGGATGCACAGACTACACATTTTCTGTCGAGGTCAACAATGCAAACCGGTTGCGCATCACCGAGTGCTGGCAGGATATGGAATCACTTGCTGCACATTTCCAGACAACCCATATGGCAGCATTCCGCAGTGCGATGGCAAATTATCCGCCGGATAATATGGTCGTACATTTCTATGAAGCAGAAGCAGTTACGCCTTCATTTATGCAAGGATGAAGACTGCGGCGCCCGGTCAGGCAGTGGTTGACAGCGTGTAGATCGCTCGCGTCTGATCAACATATGCTATTCGGCGCGAATAGTGGCCTTGATGATTTTTAACTGCTCTGAGGTCGCCCCCGTGCGACTGCCCTTGGCCTCGAGTGCATGCAGCGTCTCCTCACCGGTTACCAACTCCCCAAAAATTGTATGCTTGCCATCCAGATGGAGCGTCGGCACGAAGGTGATGAAAAACTGGCTGCCATCGGTCCCGGCGCCAGCGTTGGCCATACTCAGTAACCCGGGTCGATTGTGGCTGATTCCCTCAGCGAATTCGCCGTCATAGGAGTAACCGGGTCCGCCACGCCCGGAACCGTCAGGGTCACCTCCCTGGGCCATGAATCCAGGAATTACCCGATGAAATATCAGATCGTCATAAAAGCCCAACTCTGTTAAATAGATGGTGCTGCTCACGTGCATTGGTGCCGTCTCCGGGAACAGTCGGAAACTCATCGTACCCATGTTGGTCTGCATCTCCCAGAAGTAGGACTTACCCTGGGTGAAGGCCATCATCTCCGGTCTTGGCAGATTCTGTTTCCAATCGGGAGCGGTTTTGTCGACGGCCGGCAAGATCGGCTGTGGCTCAGATTGCTCGCCGGAACACCCGACTAGAATGAACATAAGCAGCGTCGCAGGCACGCAGGTCATAAACTGTTTCAAATGCATGTGATGATCCCGAAATGAAGATCGGATTGTCGCCAATCCTGCACGGCAGTTCAATGGTTAATGCCTGTCCGTAAAAGGCGGTCCTGTAAGCTATGCTAAAGTGCGACGGCGGCGTTCAAAAGACGCGCGCTTGAGCAATTGCCTGTTAACTTCGAGTAAGCCTGACTATGACCGAGTCCCTGTGTCGAATCCTGCATACCTCCGATATTCATCTGGACAATCGTGTTGCTGAACAAGGTGGTCACTCAGCGGCACAGTCGGGTCTGATTAAAGTGATCGATAAGGCGCTGGAGCTTGAAGTTGATCTGTTTCTGCTGGCCGGCGACCTGTTTGATCACAACCGTGTAAAAACACACTGTACAGACTTTGCCAGGGAACAACTTGGTCGCCTGTCATGCCCCGTTGTCATGATATCGGGCAATCATGACTGCATGAATGAACAGTCTGTCTATCACCGTTTTGATCCCAGAGACGCCGGTGACCACGTGTACTTTATCTCAGAAATCCAGGGAGGTGTGGTGGATTTGCCGATGCTGGGTGTCAGTATCTGGGGACGCGGTATCGTGGATCATCATCCTGACCACAAACCTCTTGGTTTTGTTCCGGAACGAGCGCAGGACGATGGCTGGTACATTGGAATCACGCATGGCTACTATGTTGACAGGGGAGCACAGATGTATTCTTCGCTGATTACCCCGGAAGAAATCGAACGATGCCAGCTTGACTATCTTGCCCTGGGTCACGTGCATGTTTTCAGCGAAATGACACACGGTCAAACCCGAGCGGCTTACTCCGGTTCACCAAACAAGGATCAGGGCGTAAAAGAGGAAACCGCAGCATACGTGGAATTGATTCCCGACCACGGTGCGCAGATTTCACGAGTGGTGCTTTAGCCTGCATTATCCATTTGGACACAGACTGTAATGCGTGCCAGGGCCAGCAACATCTACCAGGGTCTGCGCGAATTCTCCCAATCAAATGGAATAATACCTGTTCCTGTTAGCTGGCAGATTTCTGCCCGGGGTCTTTCTCCATCAAGGTGGAGAAAACCAATGGTTCCGAATTGCAGATTAAGATTGTGAGGGTAGGTTGGCGACCCAGGATTGATGCATAAAACACCATCAATTTCATCAATTTGTTCCACATGAGTATCCCCGTAGATCAGCACATCCGGTTTGTCATCTGGGAACAATTTTTTAATCCATTTGCTAACGGTCAACCCGGGGGGCATCTCAGGCATTGGCACGTAATGGGTTAAGCCAACTTTGAATCCGTTCAGTTCCAAAAGCCAGTTTTCCTTCAGTCGCTCATCGTCTGGCTGGATGTCTCTGCCGCCTGACCCATCGTCGCCATTGCCGCGTGCTGCATACACCGGTGCTATTCGGTTGAGTTCATCGATTACGCTCAGGTGATGAATGTCACCGGCGTGCAGGATGCATTCTACCCCATGAAAAAGTTCATAAAGATGCGGCCAGAGTTCCGGCATAGCCTCTGGAATGTGTGTGTCCGAAATGAGGCCGACCTTCATTGGCTTGCTCCGCGTCCGAATCTGGAATTTTTGATTATTGCCCAGGTTGATCGAAAAGCAAAATGCAATGCAGGGGAGGCGGGTTTCGCCGCGAAGCAGTACCGTGTAGCGTGCAAAGGCAGTCCGAAGGCAAAACACTCCGATGGCATTTCGGTGCTAAGGACGTCGGTGTGAGTGCTTCTGCCGCGGCGCTCGCGGGGCTCGATGCTGCTCTCGCGAGCGAGTCACGGGCACGATTGGTCATCCGCCAGGCCGACAGATAACTGTGTTATTCCAGATCATCATTTTAAAGCGGTAGTCACGCCCCTATACTGTATAACGTTAACTTTATGCGAGGTGGGTTTGACAGCAAAGCTTGGTGTGCAGATGTTCACGTTGCGGCAATATACCCAGAATGCCCAGGACCTCAATGAGGCGCTCGGCAAGGTCAGGGCCATTGGGTATGATGCGGTCCAGGTATCGGCCTTCGGTGATATTCCCCCTTCCGAAGTAGCGTCTCTGTGTACTCACCACGGACTCGAAATCGGTGGAACCCACGTATCCTGGGATCGGTTTCGCAATGACCTCGCTGCGGTGATAGAAGAACATGTTCTCTGGGATTGCAAACATACGGCAGTTGGCATGATTCCACCGGCAGACTATCTCTCGCTCCAGGGTTTGCAGACATTTCTGGATGAACTTAAACCTATCGCTGCGGCATTAACCCAGGCAGGCATCGATTTCTCCTATCACCATCATTCCCATGAATTTCTTCACTTCGACGATCAGCCCTGGCTTGGTCACTTGATAAATCAGGCCCCATCGGAATTGTTGAAAATCGAGCTGGACACGCACTGGGTCGTTGCGGGCGGCGGCGACCCGGTAGACTGGATTAACCGCGTTGGCCACAGAATGCCGCTGTTACATCTGAAGGATTTCACTGTGAATGATTCGTTCAAGCGGATTTTTGCACCGGTTGGAAAAGGTAATATGAACTGGCCGGTGATCCTGGCCGCTGCCGCAAAGCATCCCATCGAGTATTACTTTGTGGAGCAGGATAATTGTTATGGCGAAAACGAGTTCGACTGCCTGCGCGAGAGTTTTGATTTTCTCCAGCGCCATATTGTTAAGGACTATGCATGAGTGTTCGTCTGGCTATTGTCGGTCTTGGTAACATGGGTTCGTCGCATTGCAAACTGGTCCAGAGTATTCACGGGCTTGAACTTGTCGCCGCGTGTGATATTGATCCTGATCGATTAACTAAAATTACGGAACGTTATGACATCGCGGGATTCTCCAATCACAAGGACCTGTTGAAGTCAAAAAGATGCGATGCAGTGTTAATCGCAACACCGCACTACGACCATACAACGATCGGAATCGCGGCGTTGCAGGCTGGCTATCATGTCATGGTGGAAAAACCGGTGTCCGTACACAAAGCGGACGCACAGAAACTGATCGCAGCACATACAAACAAGGACCAGGTGTTTGCTGCAATGTTTAATCAGCGAACCAATCCAGGCTACCAGCTGATCAAAAATATGATCGAGAATGGCGAGTTGGGGTCCGTAAGGCGTGTCCAGTGGACGATTACAGATTGGTTTCGCAGTCAGGCCTACTATGACAGTGGTGGGTGGCGAGCGACCTGGGCAGGGGAAGGTGGCGGGGTACTGCTCAATCAGTGCCCGCATCAACTCGATTTGTTGCAGTGGTTGTTCGGCATGCCGGTCTTACTCAGATCTTTTTGCCATCTCGGCAAGACTCACAATATCGAAGTTGAAGATGAAGTCACCACTTATCTGGAATACGAAAATGGTGTTACCGGTGTTTTCATCACAACGACGGGCGAGGCGCCTGGCATCAATCGCCTGGAAATAGCCGCAGAAAACGGCCAGTTGATCTATGTGCCAACTGACGAAGTCATCCGGTTTTCCCGCAACGCGATACCAGTCAGTCAGGCGATCAGGGAAAATCCGGGATTCACCCGACCGGATTTAACAGAACGAGTCTTAACGGTCGATGGTACGGGCGGCCAGCATCGTGCTGTGCTTGAAAATTTTGCGGCGGCGATTTTGACCGGGAGTCCGCTGCTTGCGCCAGCCAAGGAGGGCATCAATTCTGTAGAGTTGGCGAATGCGATGCTTCTGTCCGGCTGGACAGGTAAAACAATCGAACTTCCAATCAACGCTCGCCACTACGCAAATCAGCTAAAGAAGCGAGTAAAAGCATCTCGATTCGAAAAAACCTCAAGTGCTGGCGTGGTTGAAGACATGTCGGAGAGCTTCTAAGTGTGCATGGCAGAGGTTTCCCGGATAACTTTGAAGCTGTTCGCCGCCCCTGAAAAGGAATGCAGATGACTGACGGTATGCATTATTCGCCTTTGCCCCGGTATCAAAAGCCAGCCTGTGCCGAGGGCGAGTTCAAGTTCGCTGTTGCACACATGGACCATGGCCACATCTATGGAATGACGGCAAACCTTATTGCGGCCGGGGGTACTTGCGCGATGCTCTACGAGCCTGACCCGGCGAAGAGAACACCCCTGCTGAAAAAGTTCCCTTCGATCCAGGTTGTTGATGATCTCGAAGTCATCCTGCAGGATCCGAACATCAAATTAGTAGCGGCAGCAGCAATCCCTAATCAACGTGGTCCGCTGGGTGTAAAAGTGATGCGGCACGGCAAGGATTATTTCACGGACAAAACGCCCTTTACATCCCTTGAACAATTAGCTGATGCGCAGCGCACCTGCTCGGAGACCAGGCAGAAATATGCCGTGTGCTACAGCGAACGCCTGCAGAATGAAGCTGCGGAGTTTGCTCTTGAACTGGTTCGCGATCGGGTTATAGGCGAAGTTGTGCAGGTCATTGGGCTGGGCCCGCATCGCTTGAGCGCACGGAGTCGCCCGGACTGGTTTTTCGATAAGGAACAGTACGGCGGTATTATCTGCGATATTGGCAGCCACCAGGCAGAACAATTTCTCAGTTACACAGGTGCGGTTGATGCCCGTATTTCGATGGCGAGGACGGCAAATTTTGGTAATCCAGACCATCCGGGTCTGGAAGATTTTGGAGAGTTCTCACTGGTTGGAGACAACCAGTGTTCCGGTTATTTCAGGATGGACTGGTTTACGCCGGACGGTCTGCGAACCTGGGGTGATGGGCGCACAACGATACTTGGCACGAGGGGTTTCATTGAGGCTCGGAAGTACATCGATCTGGCTGTCGACCCTGCACGGGCGAACAACGTCTACGTGGTGACCGATGATACCGAGGAGTTCCATAACGTATCGGGTAAGATCGGCTTTCCTTTCTTTCCGGCTTTTATCACTGATTGTCTTGAGCGTACCGAGCACGCCATGACCCAGGCACACTGTTTCAAAGCCGCTGAACTGTGTCTGAAAGCCCAGGCGCAGGCAGCACTCTCAGTGGGATGAGGTTATTTGTCGGGATTCTCCGGGTTCGGTAAAAAGATCCGCGTTTCGGTATTCCGCCGCTCGCGCCGAGGCTTCCCGGGGCATGCTCAGCGGGACGTGAATTCCGACCGCATGGCCTGGTTTGAGTCGATTTTCGAGCACATGTTGGCCGTTCTTGGAAGAAAAATACCAGTAGGGAGGGAAGGCCAGGTCTATGACTCGCTCGGCCCAGTAGTCAGCGTGCTGGCTGTAGTGGGCATCTTTGGTATCTGCATCGCCGAGATGTAATACCGTGATCGAATCCGCCAGGCTGATTCGAAATGCCAGATTTTGTACCTCAAGCATCGACTTTGGCCACCCGGAATGGGGGATGCGCACAGCACCGATTACCACACCGTCCGTCGCATACAAGCGGGGTTTGTCACCGTAGGCGAGATCAATAGGAACGACTCTTGAAAAACCTGGAACATCCGGGATCGAGGCAACCTCGTGCATGGCTTCCACTGCCTGCAAGGGGGCGTACACGACCACAGTCTGATTGGTCCGGAGGTAAGCCAACACTTCTCTCGGCGAAAAATGGTCGCCATGATAGTGGCTGATAAAGATCAAATCGACATCTTCATAGGGCGTTTTACCGGCGATAAGCGCTGATTTGCGTTCCTCAGGCAGGAGTTCATAGCGTCCATAGCCCTGATCGAACAGCGGATCAAACAGGATGCTCGTTTCTCCGTGAACCACCATGACCCCCTCATTGGCGAGATAATACGCGGTGGCATCCGGCTCACCAATGGCTGCAAGCGAACATAGAATTGATACGAGGGAGAGTATTTGTCGGATGCGCTGATTCAAAAGTGTGTATTTATGAGAATGCAGGAATCCTGGAGTTTCGGCTGCACGGGCTCGCCCGTCAAGGCGCGTTAATGGCATGTTGTTTCAGCGTTGAATTGTCTCTATAATCGCCGCCCTTCGAAGACCTAACCTGTACCTGTAAGTTATTGATTTCGGTACAGTCTGGCGAATCGTTTGCGGCAGAACCGGCTGGTCATCTTCGATTAAGTGCGAGAGTGGCGGAATTGGTAGACGCGCTGGATTTAGGTTCCAGTATCGAAAGATGTGAGAGTTCGAGTCTCTCCTTTCGCACCATTGATGACTCAGCTGAAAAACAGGAAAGCGGGGGCTGGAAAAGGCTTCCAACAGGTAACTGATTATGCAGGTAACGCTTGAAACAACGTCCAGTCTGGAACGCAAAATGCGCATTAGCGTGCCTGCAGAACAGGTTGAAACCAAGGTTGCAGCTAAACTGAAGCAGGCTGCGGGTCAGGTGAGGATCAATGGATTTCGCCCTGGTAAGGTGCCCATGCGTGAGGTGAAGCGGCGATTTGGGGAAGGCATTCGCCAGGAAGTGTCCAGCGAACTGATGCAGTCGTCGTTTAGCGAAGCGTTGCAGCAGGAGGCCGTTGCACCGGCCGGAACTCCGCAAATCGAAGAAGTGAGTATGGAAGCGGGTAGAGATCTCGAGTTTACAGCCGTGTTCGAAGTATTCCCGGAAATCGTGCTCGGCGACTTTTCCAGCCTGAGTGTCGAAAAACCCGTCGCAGAAATTGCCGAAGCTGACATCACGTTGATGATTGAAAAGCTTCAGACACAGCGGGTGGAATACGTTGAAGTCGACCGGGTAAGCCAGGCGGAGGACAAAGTTAATGTCGACTTTGAAGGATCGGTCGATGGCGAGGTTTTCGAAGGTGGTCAGGCCACGGGTAACGATATTATTCTTGGTTCCGGATCAATGATTCCGGGATTCGAAGAAGGCCTCATCGGCTGCAGGGCCGGTGATGAAAAAGAGATCAGTTTGAGTTTTCCTGAAACCTATCAGGCGGAGAACCTGGCGGGGAAAGCCGCGGTATTTAAAGTAAAGGTCCACAAGGTGCTGGCAGCGGAAAAGCCCGCTGTGGATGAGGAATTCTTCAAGCTGTTCGGTGTCGAAGAAGGTGGACTTGACGCGTTTAAGGCCGAGCTTTCCACCAATATGGGCACTGAGCTTGAGTCTGCAGTCAAGAACAAGGTGAAAACCCAGGTAATGGATGGGCTGCTTGCAACCACAGAAGTCGAGCTTCCCAAGGCGCTGATTAGTGCGGAAATTGACCGGATGCGCAAGGAAGCCGTACAGCAGTTTGGCGGTGGTGATTCAATCGATCCATCGGTTCTCCCGGCGGAGATGTTTGAGAAACAGGCGCAGCGGCGTGTGAAGCTCGGGCTGATCATGAACGCAATTGTTGATCAGATGGCCCTGAAAGCGGATGACACCAGGGTGAAAGAGGCCATCGAAAGTATGGCAAAGTCGTATGAAGAACCCGAGCAGGTTATTAACTACTACTACAATAATGAACAGCAATTGAACCAGATTCAGAATATGGTTCTCGAGGAGCAGGTAATAGATACCATTCTCGAGAAAGCCACAGTCGTTGAGATGACAATGTCCTACGATGATGCGATAAAACCCGCGCCATCACCAGCCATCGCGGATGACAGCGTGTCGGATGAGGCAGCATCAGCTACAAACGAAGATGGGCAGGCATAGTTGACTCATCGGTTTTTTCTCGACTAATACCTTGTTTTTCATAAGGTTTTAACAAGTATTTGCCGATAATGATGTCATTCAGGCATTGAACTTTGGTAAAAATACCTCAAATATTGTTAATGTCGGTTTGAACTGGTGCACCGACGTCCTGATCAACTAAACTAACCAAGCAATCAACGAGTGCCTGCGAGGCGAATACAATGAGCGGATTTGAAGATCAATTTCATCCAGACACGAAAGCACTTGGACTGGTTCCAATGGTGCTTGAGCAGACCGCACGCGGTGAAAGATCCTACGACATTTACTCACGACTGCTCAAAGAAAGAATCATTTTTGTCGTTGGGCCAATTGATGACAACGTCGCAAACCTGATTGTGGCGCAACTACTGCATGCGGAGTCTGAGAATGCCGATAAAGACGTCCAGCTTTATATTAACTCTCCAGGAGGATCAGTGACTGCGGGGCTTGCCGTGTACGACACCATGCAGTTCATCAACTGTGATGTGAGCACTATGTGCATTGGCCAGGCGGCCAGTATGGGTGCGTTGTTGCTCGCTGGTGGTACGAAGGGCAAGCGGTACTGTCTGCCAAATTCCCGGGTCATGATTCACCAGCCCAGCGGAGGCTCCCAGGGTCAGGCTTCAGACATCGAGATTCAGGCCCGGGAAATTCTCTATATTCGCGAGAGAATGAACGAAATAATGGCCAAACATACCGGTAAGACTGTCGAGGAGGTTGCCAAAGACACGGAGCGAGACAAATTCTTGACGCCCCAGGAGGCCAAGGCATACGGCATAATCGATACTGTTCAGGAGCCAAGGTCGTCTACCCTTGCGGCTGTGAGCTAATCAAAGAATCCACAGTTCTATTTGGGTGTAGTTTTAATATATTATTTGTAAAGGTAATTCGATTGTCTGTGACCAGGTGTTCAGGCAGAAATATCGTCAATCTATTGAGGTGTTTGTATGTCTGACGAACATGACAGCAATAACGGGGACGGAAAGCTTCTCCATTGTAACTTCTGTGGCAAAAGCCAACACGAGGTTCGGAAGCTAATAGCGGGTCCGTCCGTCTATGTCTGTGATGAATGTGTTGAACTCTGTAATGACATCATTAGAGAGGAGTTGCAGGAAAACGCCGAAGAATCCGAGAGCAAGAAGTTACCTACTCCGCAGGAAATCAACGACATACTTGATGAGTACGTTATCGGCCAGCAGTGGGCGAAAAAGGTACTGTCAGTCGCTGTGTACAACCACTATAAGCGATTGAACTATGCTGGTAAAAAGGATGATGTTGAACTACAGAAGAGCAACATCCTGCTAGTTGGGCCAACGGGTGTCGGAAAAACCCTGCTGGCAGAAACACTAGCGAGGTTGTTGGATGTACCGTTCACTATCGCGGATGCCACGACGTTAACCGAAGCAGGTTATGTAGGCGAGGATGTTGAAAACATCATTCAGAAGCTTTTGCAGAAATGTGATTACGATGTAGAGAAAGCCCAGGTGGGTATTGTTTACATTGATGAAATCGACAAGATTTCGCGCAAGAGTGAAAACCCATCGATTACGCGTGATGTGTCTGGAGAAGGTGTCCAGCAGGCACTGCTGAAATTGATCGAGGGGACAGTGGCCTCTGTCCCCCCGCAAGGTGGACGTAAGCACCCGCAACAGGAGTTTCTGCAGGTCGACACGACCAACATCCTGTTTATCTGCGGCGGCGCGTTTGCCGGTCTCGACAAAGTCATTCTGGACAGGTCATCAAAAAGTGGTATTGGATTTGGTGCCAAAGTTGAAACCCAGGCAACCAAGAAAAATCTTGGTGAAACCCTTCGTAGCGTCGCGCCCGAAGACCTGGTGAGATACGGTCTGATTCCGGAATTTGTTGGTCGGCTGCCAGTTCTGGCCACGCTTGATGAGCTGGATGCCGACGCATTAGTACGAATCCTCACAGAACCCAAAAACGCCTATACCAAGCAATATGCAAAATTGTTTGAAATGGAGGATGTGGAAATAGATTTTCGTGAAGACGCGCTGGTGGCCATTGCTAAAAAAGCGATGGACCGTAAGACCGGTGCGCGCGGTTTGCGTTCTATTCTTGAATCTGTATTGCTGGAAGTCATGTACAAGATTCCCTCTGAAGATGCGGTTTCCAAGGTCATCATTGATGAAAACGTGATCAACGGGACGTCAGACCCTATGTTGATTTACGAAAACCACGATCAGCAGAAAGTGCTGCCCGAGTGAGCGAAAAGCGACGTTAGTTACAAAATCTAACGTTTATACACAAAAAGGAGCCGTTCAGGCTCCTGTTTCTTTGTAAACTCACCCAATTCACTTAATTCTCGTTATGATCACGAGATCAAGTAGCTTAAGGCACTTACACGGAGATTTTATGGTTTCTCTCGAAAATGTACCTATTGTGACCCTGCGCGACATGGTGGTTTATCCCCACGGTGTCCAGCCGCTGTTTATCGGCACGGAAAAATCAATTCGTGCCCTTGAATTCGTGCAGCAGAAAGATCAGGACAAGCGGGTACTCCTGGTGGCTAAAAAGGATCCGGAAAACGAACAGCCTGGCGTCAATGATTTGTTCGAATTCGGTACAACAGCAACCATCCTGCAACTGATACGGCTGCCGGATAAAACCGTCAAGATTCTGGTCGAGGGAGGCCATCGGGCGGAAATTTTGTCGGTCACTGATACCGATGACTTTTTTGCCGGTGACGTGAATCTTATCGAGGAGCAGCAGATCAGTGCTGCGGAGGCTGAGGCCTTTGTCCGATCACTGATGTCTACATTTGATCAATATGTGCAGCTGAGTAAGAAGGTACCACCGGAGGTCATGACCTCTTTGTCGAGTATCGAAGAACCGAGTCGGCTGGTAGATACTATCGCAGCGCAGCTCAGTCTCAAGCTTTCCCAAAAGCAACAAATTCTCGAGATGGTCAGCGTCAACGAACGCATCGACCATATGTTAAAAATCCTGGAAGCGGAAATTGATCTGTTCAGCGTCGAAAAACGCATCCGTGGGCGCGTCAAGAAACAGATGGAAAAGAGCCAGCGGGAATACTATCTGAATGAGCAAATGAAGGCGATTCAAAAAGAACTCGGTGACATGGAAGATGTACCCAACGAGTTGGAGGAAATACAAAAAAAGCTGGACTCCTCGGGAATGCCGAAAGAAGCGCGAGACAAGACCAATTCAGAACTGAACAAACTGAAGATGATGTCACCTATGTCCGCAGAAGCAACGGTCGTACGTGGCTATATCGACTGGATGCTGAATACACCCTGGAAAAAACGATCCCGGTTGCGAACCGATATCGCAGAGGCTGAAGCAGTGCTCGAAGCCGACCATTACGGTCTCGATGAGGTGAAGGATCGCATTCTGGAATATCTTGCGGTCCAAAAGCGAGTGAAGAAAATTAAGGGACCTGTTTTGTGCCTGGTGGGCCCACCAGGTGTCGGTAAGACTTCGCTCGGTGAATCTATCGCGCGGGCGACGAATCGCAAGTTTGTGCGCATGGCCCTGGGTGGGGTCAGGGATGAAGCTGAAATTAGAGGACACCGCAGAACCTACATTGGTTCGATGCCCGGCAAGATCATTCAAAAGCTGTCCAAAAGTGGCGTAAAGAACCCGCTGTTCCTGCTTGATGAGATAGACAAGATGGGACAGGACCATCGCGGTGATCCTGCCTCAGCACTATTGGAGGTGCTGGACCCGGAGCAGAACAACACGTTCAACGATCACTATATGGAAGTGGATTACGATCTGTCGGAAGTAATGTTTATCTGCACTTCGAATTCCATGAACATTCCCACCGCGTTGCTGGATCGCATGGAGATTATCAGGATTCCGGGTTACACGGAAAACGAGAAACTGAATATTGCCACCCGTTACCTGATACCTAAACAGCTCAAAAATAATGGCGTTAAGAAAAATGAACTGGAAATTACTGACGCTGCGGTCACCGACCTGATTCGGTTCTATACCCGGGAAGCAGGAGTTCGGGGACTGGAGCGTGAAATTGCCAAGATATGTCGCAAGATTGTCAAGCAACATGCACTGTTGGAAAAACCAGATGTAAAAGCAAAAGGCATCCTGTCCGTTACCGACGAGCAACTGGAGGAATATTCCGGCGTTCATAAATTTAATTATGGTCGTGCTGAAGAAAAGGATCAGATTGGGCAGGTCACGGGGCTTGCGGTTACCAGCGTCGGTGGAGAGTTGTTGTCCATTGAGGCTGTAGCAGTAAGGGGCAAGGGCCGTCACACCCAGACAGGCTCCCTGGGAGACGTGATGCAGGAATCTATCCAGGCCGCGCTCACGGTTGTGCGTAGCAGGGCGAATGTTCTGGGTATCAGTAGTACTTTCCACGAGAAGTATGACCTGCACATCCATATGCCTGAGGGAGCAACGCCTAAAGATGGACCCAGTGCCGGGATTGCGTTGTGTACGGCGATGGTCTCGGTGCTCACGGGTATTCCGGCAAGATCGGATGTTGCAATGACAGGCGAGATTACGTTACGTGGCCAGGTTCTGCCGATCGGCGGTCTCAAGGAAAAGTTACTCGCAGCTCATCGCGGTGGAATTAAAGTAGTGCTGATACCTGATGAGAATCAGCGAGACCTGAAAGAGATCCCGGATAACATCAAAAGTGAGTTGATTATTCGGCCTGTTAAGTGGATCGATGAGGTGCTGCAGGTCGCGTTACAAAGAATGCCCGAACCAATTGAGGAGGATGTTGATGCGTTGGCAGATAAGGATTCCGGGGCAGAATCGGACGAAGACCACAGAATTAGTGCCCATTAGGACATTTACCTTGACAGCCATTTTACCCAGTTGGTATAAGGTTCACCAAGGGTTCCGGGGTTCGGCAAATGGATTTGCAAAAAATTAAACTACTACAAGAAAAGGGGTAGAGAGTGAATAAACAAGAGCTGATAGAGAACATTGCGTCATCTGCTGATATTACAAAAGCAGCTGCTGGACGAGCGCTCGATTCGATGATTGATTCGATCACCGGTTCGCTCAAGCAGGGTGATTCTGTGGTGTTAGTAGGGTTCGGAACGTTCTCTGTGCGTGATCGTGCGGCTCGAACAGGGCGTAATCCGCAAACAGGTGCGGAAATTCAAATTGCCGCTGCTAAGGTTCCTGCGTTTAAAGCAGGCAAGGCTCTGAAGGACGCTGTCAACTAAAAAGTCTGCGGTACCTTTTGCGTTAACCAGAACGCTTCTATTAAAGTGGCGCATCTTCGATGCGCCATTTCTTATTCCGCAGTCTATTTTAATTCGTTCAGACTAAAGGTTTGCGGCAGTGTTGTGATGCCGGCGTTACCATGAGTTAAGCTCAGGTCAGGTGAAGCAGGCAGTAGTTAAATATAAAAAGCAGGCAGGAAATATTTGACGAAATGCACGGATAATTTATCAGTCAATCCATGTATCCAACGACCGAACCATCTATTGAGAAAGGTATAAAATGTTAATTCAGCGGCTTCGCGACAATTCCGATGGGCTTATCGCCAAAATAATCGTCGGACTCATTATCGTGGTATTTGCACTCTTTGGGTTTGGCTCGATAACGACATTCCTCGTACCTGTGGCCAAGGTAGCAACTGTTAATGGCACGGATATCAGCCAGCAGGAGATGGAAGTGGCGGTTGAGAGAAGTCGACGAATTCAGCTTTCACAAGGCGCCGCTCCTGAAGAGATTGACGAGGATCGGTTACGGCAAAATGTCCTTCAATCCCTGGTTAATAGAGCTTTGTTATCTCAGCAAACCGAAGATCTTGGCCTTGGCTTCAGTGATCAGGCGCTCGATCTCGAAATAGTACAGACGCCGGCGTTCCAGGTGGACGGCGTATTTAATGCGCAACAATTTCAACTTGTTATCAATAGCGCGGGTTTTACCGCGGTTTCCTATCGGCAGGAGATGAGACGTGACAAGGAATTTCAGCAATTGGTGACGGCAATCCGTGGCTCTTCCTTTCTCACTGAGATGGATGCCGAGCGCGCCACAAATCTCTCGAGACAGACTCGCGATATTGCATTTCTGCGGGTTGACACCGACAGTTTGAGCGAAACAATCAACGTTGACGAAACGGAAATCCAGGCATTTTATGATGCAAATGCTGCATTGTTTGTTACCGAGGAGATGGTTGATTTAGAGTATGTCGAACTCAGCCTGACTGACTTGATGGAGGAAGTTCAGGTCGTTGAATCAGAGCTTGCGACATTTTTCGAGGAAACCAAAGGCATTTACAGCACGGATGAACGCCGACGTCTGGCTCACATCCTCATTGAGGTGAGCGATGCTGTGGATGATACCGCTGCCAGAACGAAAGCCGAAGGGATCTACGCCCGTATCAAAGACGGCGAGGTGTTTGATGATCTGGCGAGAGAGTTTTCCGACGACCCGGGAAGTGCGCAAAACGGAGGCGACCTCGGCTTCAACGTGTCAGGAACGTTTGTTCCCGAATTCGAAGCAACCGCATTTGATCTTAATCTGAATCAGGTCTCTGAACCCACTAAAACGGAGTTTGGTTACCACATCATCAAGTTGTTGGGGATGGAAGAAGCAAAAATTCCAGAACTTGCTGACATTCGGGACAAGGTGGAGAAAGACTATAGGCAATCGCTGGCTGAAGACGAGTTTGTGACAAGATCCAAGGAGCTCGATGAAATCGCTTTCGAGTCTGCTGATCTCCAGGTTCCGGCGGAGGAACTGAATCTCGAAATCAAGCGTACCGGTTTGCTGCCAAGATCGTCCCAGGAAGGAATCATGGCTTCATCCGCAGTCGCCTTGGCTGCGTTTACTCCCGATGTACTGCTGGACCGAAACAATAGTCCAATCATAGCGGTTAGTCCCAATCACAACGTTGTAGTTCGGATTGGCAGGCACCAGGAGAGTCAGGTGCAGCCTTTCTTAGAAGTACGGGCGCAAATACGAGAAACGCTGGTCACAGAAAAGGCGACAACACTCGCTGAATCCCAGGCCGGGGAAATGGTTGAGATGCTCAATTCAGGATCAATTACGCGATATGTTGCTGATCAATATGGGCTCGAGTGGACGGTAAATGGGGCTGTCATGAGAAATCAGCCAGGACTTGATCAAGCTATCCTACGAGAAGCTTTTTCACTGCCAAGACCGCTTGAAGGCACCAAAACCATTGGCATGACCATGTTGCCGGACGGTGACGCCGTCGTTATCAGTGTGACGAATGTAAAAAACGGCACGGAGAGTGCGGCGGATGGCCAGTTAAAGCAACTGGCAAGAATACTGGGTTCCCAGCAGGGTAATGCAGATTTCCAGGAGTTTCAGGAAAGCCTGGTGGCACGCGCGAGCGTATCGCGGGTAAATTAATTTCTTCCGGCAGGCGGTCACAATTCATCCAGGCGACGGCACCGGCAAAACACGCTGGCGTCGAGAAGCTATTCGGTCGCCGTAACGTCAACGTAGAGTGTAATCCGATCACCTGGTTGGATATATTTCTGCTGGCGTAGATCCTGATTCCAGCGCTTGATGCTATCAACCGAGAGATTGAAACGGTCTGCGATCAGTGACAGCGACTCGCCGGGTCGGACGCGATAATTTACTTTGCGGATTATGTCATCTCGCCCAGGCGGACTGATTGCGACGCTGGGCGTCGGGATCACGGTAAATATGAGAAGTTCCTCGCCAATACGCAACGTCTGTGTTGTACCTTTACCATTCCATTTTGCAAGTTGACGCATACCTACACCAAATTTCGCCGCAATCTTCCAGTAACTATCGCCTGCCTGAACCGTATAGCGCACTGGCTTTGTACCAAGTTTTTTCTCCAGTCGCGATTGGTGGCGACTAAGCCTCGCCTGGGCTGTCATGGAGTTCGTTTGACCCGCCATTGGAATCGTCAAAGTGTCCCCGGTTTTGATCACGTGGCCTTTCAGGGCGTTGGTTTCAATAATTGCAGCAACGGTTGTGTGGTACTTCCGGGCAAGCCCCCCGAGATTTTCCCCGCGCCTGATTATGTGCCGCTTCCAGGCTAGCCTCTGCACGACGGGTAGTGCGTCGAGTTTTTCCGTAAAGCCTGCAATCGCGTCAATTGGCAGCAACAGCCGATGCGGACCCTGCGGGTGGGTTGACCATTGATTAAAACCGGGATTCAGTTGATAAAGTTGCTCCGTTGTCATATCCGCTAATTCTGCAGCCTTGACCAGGTCCAGTTGGGACCCGATGTTGACCTCAGCCCAATAGGGCTCGTTAGCCACAGGGCGCAGTGTGATGCCGTAGTGTTCCGGGTCTGCGATGATGGCGCTAATGGCAAGCAGCCTGGGTACATAAGAGCGGGTTTCCCTGAACACATCAAGCGACCAGAAGTCTTGTGGTTTGCCTGCGCGCTTGTTCCTTCTGATCGACTGGCCGAGATTACCCTGGCCGGAATTGTATGCTGCCAGCGCCAGTAGCCAGTCGTCGTTTAGCAGGGTATGCAGTTTCGACAGGTACTTGATCGCCGCTTCGGTTGAATCAGGGATATCACGTCGACCATCGTACCACCAGTCGATGCGGATACCGTGCAGTCGGGCGGTTGACGGAATAAATTGCCACAGGCCGGATGCCCTGCCGTGAGAGTATGCAAAAGGATCAAATGCGCTTTCAACAACAGGCAGCAAAGTGAGTTCAAGGGGCATGCCTTGTGCCTCCAGTTGCTCAACGATGTAGAACAGATGATGATCGGCGCGGGCGACGACACGATCAATGTAGTCAGGGTGTTTGAGGAACCAGTCAATTTCCTGCTGTACTCTTCGGCGATTGACTTCGTGGTCGAGCGCAAAGCCGTTGCGGAGTCGCGCCCACAAGTCGTTCTGTTCCGGGACAGCTTCATCAACAGCTACTTCGATTACGATGCTCCGGGGCGCATCGTCAACAATTGCCGCGCTGACCCTGGCAATTTCAACGGCTGGGCTTGATTGCTCCGCTTGCAGGTCGGGTTGCGTGGCTGTGCATCCGAGCAATAGCCGGATCATAATCAGGCAGATACCGAGTCGCCAAAATGAATACATAGTGTGACTAGCCCGCATTATTCACGAAGGCGACACAGTTTAATCGTTAGGTTATTATATTTCAATAGGTTAGGTAAAAACGGAGGTCAATTCGTGAAATACAGTCTGTGTCTGAATGGTTTTCTGACAATTCTGCCTTCGAATCTTGAACAAAATCGCTCAAGACATAGCTACGGCTATGCCTTTCACGATGTTTGTCCAACCTTCTTCGCCACAATTGCC
>JAJFKA010000124.1 GCA_021773555.1 Gammaproteobacteria bacterium | reverse complement strand
GGAGGTCAATTCGTGAAATACAGTCTGTGTCTGAATGGTTTTCTGACAATTCTGCCTTCGAATCTTGAACAAAATCGCTCAAGACATAGCTACGGCTATGCCTTTCACGATGTTTGTCCAACCTTCTTCGCCACAATTGCCATAAAATCCATTCCCTTCATGAATAATGCGGGCTAGGTTGTAGGTGAGTCACGGTATTGTAGCCGATTCATCGGTAAATCTGACGACTGATGTATTTGTGCTTATAATGACGGCCGGGCGAGCCCTGGAGCGGGTGGTTGACGAATACATTGCTGACAAGCGAATCGAGAATCCATTTGCGAGATATTCGCGCCTGGTTCGAGACCCCCCTCGGAGACCATTTGCTTAAGACTGAAGCTGCCATTCTTGAACAACTGCTTGCTGGTTTTTTCGGCTACCACCTGCTGCAGGTCAGTGTTCAACAATCAGAATTGTTTTCTGCGAGTCCCATTCGTCACCGGATATGCCTCGGACTCGACGAGCAGGACCAGAGTAGTATGTTGGCTAAACCCACGCATCTTCCTCTTGAAAGTGATGCTATTGATGTTGTCCTTGTGCACCACCTGCTCGATTTCGTGGATTCACCGCAGGACGCATTACGAGAGTTGAGCCGAATTGTGTTACCCATGGGTCATCTGGTCATCATAGGATTTAATCCATTTAGTTTATGGGGCTTGTGCAAACCGTTCGCAGGACTACGAAAGTCACCGCCCTGGAACGGACGATTCATTCGGCCGGGAAGACTGATGGATTGGATGAATCTGCTTAACTTTAAAATTGACCGCGCTCAATTCTGTAACTACGGGTTGCCCCTTTCTCGTCAGGACGCGAAGATTCCAGACTACTCTCAGGGCTTGAGTCGTGGGGTAAACTGGCCCTTTGGTGCTGCCTATATCATCGTCGCACGTAAGCAGGTCGGAACAATGACACCGATCAGACCGATCTGGAAATCCCAGCAATCGTTTGGACGTCTGGCAGCGGTCAGGCCTGCAAATCGTGATCTTGTTTCCCGCGATAAATTTAATTCGACGGAAACTTAAACCCTTGGAAGACGTTGTAGAAATATTTACTGATGGCGCGTGCCGTGGAAATCCAGGCCCCGGTGGTTGGGGGGTGTTGCTCAGGTACAATGGCATCGAAAAGCAACTCTGGGGAGGGGAGTCTGATACGACAAACAACCGGATGGAGTTGCGCGCAGCGATCGAAGGACTGCAGGCGCTTAAGTGGCATTGTAAGGTAGTCCTCACAACGGATTCCCAGTATGTGAGACAGGGAATCATGACCTGGATTCACAACTGGAAACGTAAGAACTGGCAAACTTCAGGTAAACAACCGGTGAAGAACAAGGATCTATGGCAAAAGCTGGATGAGCTCAATCAGCAGTATGACGTGGAGTGGTGTTGGGTCAAGGGTCATAGCGGCCACCCGGAAAATGAACTGGTTGATGAACTTGCTAATCGCGGGATAGATGAAATGGAAGTGAAGCAATGAGACAAGTCGTTCTCGATACCGAGACCACTGGCCTCGAATCTAGAGATGGACACAGGATTTTGGAAATTGGCTGTGTCGAAATTGTTGCGCGGAGGATTACTCGCCGTTATTTCCATCAGTACATCAATCCGGAGCGAGACATCGATGATGGTGCCCTCGAAGTCCATGGCATTACTCGAGAGTTTCTGAAAGATAAGCCCTTGTTTAAGGATATTTGGGAGGCATTTTTCGAATTCATCGATGGATCTGAACTTATTATTCATAATGCAGCATTTGATATTGGGTTTATCAATCACGAAATGAAACTAATATCACCCACGCTTGGCAGGG
This sequence comes from Gammaproteobacteria bacterium, assembly GCA_021773555.1. Lineage (GTDB taxonomy): Bacteria > Pseudomonadota > Gammaproteobacteria > Pseudomonadales > Azotimanducaceae. The sequence continues at coordinate 141,960 of JAJFKA010000124.1, read as the reverse complement.
TCACCGATCATTGCGCTGTTGTCGACAGTCTTGAACTTGCGAGAAACAAGCATCCTGGTCAGAAGAATAACCTCGACGCGCTTTGCAAACGGTACAGCGTAGATAACTCCCAGCGAGACCTTCATGGTGCGTTACTTGATGCTGAAATACTTGCTGACGTATTTCTGCTTCTAACGGGTGGTCAGGTAACCTTAAGTCTGGGTGAGGAGGCAGCAACGTCAGTTACACATCCGCAACGTAAGGTTGCGTCAGATCGCCCGGCTCTCAGAGTCATAAAAGCTAATGATGAAGAACTGGCCGCACATAACTTAAGGCTTGAGGAAATCGACGAAAAATCTGAGTCGGGCTGCCTTTGGAAGCAGTTGGATTCAGGGGGCATTTGATGACCACCTGGCCGAAGGCGAATCAACATTTTGTTTCTGGTGTACGGGAGCCGGAAGAAATCAGCGATGCGTGGTACTTCGTATTTTCTTCAGGAGAGATACTGCTTAGAACGGATGAACGAGACACATTTTTACCTTTCGAACACGGTGATCGCGAGTTTATAGAGTCGATCCAGAGCAAATTGCATTTTATGGGAATGCATGGCGACACTGCGTGTTACGCGGTGGAGGTTGAACGAACGTTGGAAGTACTGACAACGGAAACATTCACTGGTCTTCGCTCACTCTTTGGAAAGACCGATAACGCCATGTTGGCGTTGGCCGGTCGGGCGCAACAGATATGCGAATGGTTTCCCACTCATCAGTATTGCGGGAAATGTGGTTGCCTCACCAGGCCACAGGAGAACGATCGTTCCATGGTCTGCGACGACTGCAGGATATCCAGCTATCCAAGACTCTCTCCTTCGATTATCGTGCTGGTTCATCGCGGCAATGAAGTATTACTGGCCAGAAGCCATCGGTTTCCCGCTGGTATGTACAGTACGCTGGCGGGATTCGTCGAGCCCGGAGAGTCAATCGAAGAAACGCTTGTCCGTGAAGTGAAGGAGGAGGTTGGCGTCACGGTGTGCAATCTTGAGTATCGGGGCAGCCAGCCATGGCCATTTCCAAATTCGCTAATGCTGGGATTTCATGCTGAGTACCTGCACGGGGACATTGTTCTCCAGGAAGAGGAAATCGAGGATGCTAAATGGTTTGATATCAGTGATTTGCCGGATATACCCGGCAAAATTGCGATTTCGCGCTGGTTAATTGATGACTATCTGCACCAGAAAGGTTTGCTGGAATAGGTCGCTATTCAGTCCTGGACTTCATAGATAAGTGTTGGATCATTGGGCTTGAATAGATAGAGAATCAGCTGCGACAGGACAATGTTGCCATCGGCTCGATAGTCTCCCTGTAAAAAAGCCTTCATACCATCCCGTTTGCCTTCCAGCAATCCCCAACAGGTAGCGTGGTCCGGGAGAAACAGCGTGACGGTCGGCAGCGGATTTACGCCACTTACAAATTTAAAGGTTTCGGCAAAGACACAGAGGTAAAAGGCCTCCCCCACATCGAAGCGGAACTGAAACACCGTCTCCGGGCGTTGTAGAAACCCGGGTTTGAAATGTTCAGCGAGAGACTGCTGTTTTTCGATAAGTGTTGTTTCAATCATCAAAGCATCGTGAGTTGTGGGGCTCAAGTGTATTCTCCCGTCGGCTGCACCAAAATAGCGACGCCGGCTGGAGCGGATGTTAACATTGCGCTTCCCTGATTTCATCGGAGTGACCTAGCTTGGAGTTTCTATTTGAATACGGATTGTTTCTGGCCAAATCGGTGACCATCCTGGTATCGATTTTGATCATCATCGTGGTCGTTGTGGGTCTTGGTCAGCGCAACAAGTCCAGCGATAAAGGGCATATTGAAGTCAAAAGCCTTAACGAGGCGGTAAACAATCTGACCCATAGCCTGAAACAGATGATACTGCCGCCGGAATTACGCAAGGTCGAATTCAAGTCCGAAAAGAAAAAGGCAAAGCAGGATGACCGTGCCCGTAAGAAGGAGGCGAAAGCTGGATCGCCCTCCCGAAACCGGGTATTTGTTATTGAGTTCGAAGGCGATATTCAGGCCTCAGCGGTAGAGGGACTACGTGAGGAAGTGACGGCCATTCTCAGCGTCGCCTGCGAAGAGGATGAAGTTGTAGTTCGACTGGAAAGCCCCGGAGGCATGGTTCACAGCTATGGGCTGGCGGCGTCTCAATTACAAAGAATTGTTGCCAGGAAAGTGACACTGACGGTTGCAGTGGACAAGGTTGCGGCCAGTGGCGGTTACATGATGGCCTGTATCGGAAACCATATCATCGCAGCACCCTTTGCGCTTATTGGTTCGATCGGTGTGGTTGCACAGATTCCAAATTTCCACAGATTTCTCAAGAACAAGGATGTGGACGTTGAGGTGCTGACTGCGGGTGAATACAAACGCACCCTGACAATGTTTGGGGAAAATACCGACAAGGGCAGGGAGAAGTTCATCGACGAACTGGAGGACGTACACACACTCTTCAAAGATTTCGTTCGCGAAAACAGACCAGCGGTTGACCTTGAGAGGGTAGGAACCGGGGAAGCGTGGTATGGCAGGCGTGCACTTGACGAGAAACTGGTAGATGAATTGATGACAAGCGATGAGTACATTATCGGCAAGTGTGAAACTCATGATGTGTTCCAGGTTAATTACGTTGAACACCGTAATCGCGTTGACCAGCTACTGGAGAAAATTGATTACGCATGGGCGAAACTTAACGGCTCTGATTTAGTGCAGAAGAATCAGGGCCCATTTACCTTTTAGCGAACAGGACTTAATGAAGATGACCGAATTCAGAGCCTTCCGGGTTGAAAAACAGGATAAGCAGGTTTCCCATGCGATCAAAACACAATCGATAGCTGATCTGCCGGATGGAGACGTGTTGATAAAGGTGAGGTTTTCCTCAATCAACTATAAGGACGCCATGTCAGCAAAGGGCTTGCCAGGGGTGACCAGAAATTATCCTCACACTCCAGGCATTGATGCAGCGGGCACCGTGGTTACGTCCAGCGACAGCGCCTTTAAATCAGGAGACGACGTCATAGTCATCGGATTCGATCTTGGCATGAATACCCCAGGTGGATTTGGAGAATACATCAGGGTACCGGCAGCCTGGGTGACAGCCCTGCCGACTGATATGACCACCCGGGAGGCCATGGTGATCGGCACGGCGGGTTTTACTGCTGCACTGTGCGTTCAGAAACTGGAACGAATGGGGGCAAATCCTGGTGACGGACCGGTGATCGTCACGGGTGCGACCGGCGGTGTAGGTTCTGTAGCGGTGGCCTTACTCGCGCAAAGCGGATATGAAGTTGTTGCGAGTACAGGAAAGGCAGAAAAAGCCGAGTATCTGAAAACGCTGGGTGCGCGGGAGATTGTTGGCAGGGAACTGCTCGGTGAGCAAAATCCAAGACCCATGCTCTCCATGGATTACGCACATGGAGTAGATACGATTGGCGGTGACTATCTGTCTAATGTGATCAAACACCTTCGCTACGGCGGCAGTGTTGCGATTTGTGGTCTGGTCGCGTCTCCAGCATTTGATACGTCGGTGCTGCCTTTCATTCTTCGAGGCGTCAATGTTCTGGGTGTTGATTCTGTTGAACTGCCCATTGAGGAAAAAACTGCTGTGTGGCAGCGATTAGCAACTGAGTGGAAGTTAACGGCACTCGACGACATGACGGTAGAGATTGGGCTGGAAGAAATATCCGGAGTGGTTGACGCCATCTTGGCCGGACAGGTTTCCGGGCGAACCCTGGTCGCTCATCAGTCCTGATATTTGTATTCGAGCGGAATTAGTCGCGGCGAAGTTTTTCCGTCGCGGCAATGGGCGTCGGATACTTGAATACCACGATATAAGATGAAATCAGGAATGTCAGTATTGCGGTTGCCTGAATCAGGTGAGATGCATTTGCGCCAATCAGAGATTCTGCGGTGGCGATAAATACGATCATTAGTGAAAATTCACTGATTTGCCCCAGCCTGAAACCAATTTCCCAACCCATCGGCACAGTTTCACTGACCCCGGACAGCAAATAGCGAAATACGACTGGCTTCACGGCGAGCACGACACCGGCAAGTAGTATTGCCGGCAGGAACACACTACCCAGCAACTCAAGATGGAAACTCGCGCCGAGTGAGAAAAAGAACAAAACCAGGAAAAAATCGCGTAACGGCTTCAGGCTCGTCGCGATATACAGGGAGATGGGGCTCGTTGCGATGGAAACACCGGCGATAAAAGCGCCGACTTCAAGCGAGAGTCCAGCCAATTCAGCAATCTCCGCGAGTCCCAGGCACCATCCGATGGCAACCAGGAAAATATATTCGTGAAAGGCATCGAATGCCGCGAGTAGTTTTAACAGGACGAATTTCACAAACAGTCCGGCGAACAGGATCAGCAATGGCAAGCTGATGAGCACTCGTATTATCTTCGCGGAGCCGTTAAATTCGAGGAAACCCCCGGACAGTACCAGCAATACAATGATGGCGATCAGGTCCTGGATCAGCAATAAACTCACGACCAACTCACCTGTGTGGCGGTGATGCAGGATTGTCGTTGGTAGCAGCTTGATGCCGATAATCGTACTGGAAAACATCATAGTGATACCAATGATGATAGCTTCTGTTCCGCCATAACCAAGCAGCCAGCCCGCGGCAAATCCCACCACGAAGAATGCCAGAGAACTGGCAATTCCAACCAATAGAGCGTTCTTGAACATATTCCCAAGCTTGGCTGGCTGCATGTCGAGGCCGAGCAGGAACAACAGGAAGATAATGCCGATCTTTCCGATACTGTTAATCAACGCTGGGTCACTAACGAGAGCCGTGGCAGATGGTCCGAGAATGACACCGATAGCAATATAGGCAACAATAAGTGGTTGCCGGGTGTACAGGGCCAGAGTTGCGAGCACAGCCGCTGACGAAAATATCAGGAAAAATGAAAATATCAGTGGATCTGTTTCCATGAATGCTCGATCGACGCGATTTGTTAAGCTCGCATTATTGTAGTCGGATGGTTAAGGATTGGCCCGTGACCAACAGCCTGAGGATACAGGTAAATCCTCACCACGGTAAGTTGGCTTCGAATGCCGTTGAAAAGTATAATCGCTGTCTGAATCAACCGGGATAGTGCGTCATGAATGAAAATGAACCAAATGCGGTAAACGAGCGCAGCGAAGATGGATTCGTCGACGCAATGGCCGCCGTGGCCGCCGTGTTGATTCCTGTGATCGCCATAATTTACTGGCTTTCAGGTATGTGAACCCATCAGTCGACCATCGGACGGAAGCGCAGTCTCCAGCGTATTTCATTATCGATTTGTGGGTGATCCGGAATCAGTTGAGTCAGCGTGAGTGAGACCAGTGCGATTGCCGCACCGATGATGAATACTGCGCTGCTGTCGATGACCCAGATGAAGCCCAGTGCAGCGGGTAAAATCACTGCCGCGATGTGGTTGATTGTGAAGCTGATGCCGGAAGTGGCAGCGATGTCCGCAGGGTCCGCAATTTTCTGGAAGTAAGTCTTGATGGCGATCGCCATCGAGAAAAAAATGTGGTCCAGAAGATACAAGACCACCGCGATCGTTGCATCAGTGACGACCGAGTAGCTGAGGAATATCAATATCAGTCCGATGTACTCCAGTGTCAGTGCGCGACGTTCACCGATGAAACTGATTAACGCGCCAATCCTGGGAGCAAACCAGATGTTGATCGCGCTGTTGGCAAGAATAAGCAGAACGATATTTTCCAGCGGAAAGCCAAACTTTTCCACCAGAAGGAATCCCGCGAACACAGTAAATATCTGTCGTCGCGCCCCAGCGAGGAACGTCAGGGCATAGTAAAGCCAGTATTGCTTGCGCAGGAACAAATCAGTTCGTTGCACTACATCGTCTTTAAAGTGGGGGAAACTCAGCCAGCAGACTATGCCGATAGCGGTGGTGGCGAGCCCTCCGAGCAGATAGACCCACAAATAGTTAGCGGGAAATACCTGCAGACCAAGATACAAACTGCCTAACACCAGCAGGGTTGCGATCGAACGCACACTAATCATCTTGCCGAGGACACTCGGCGCCTCCGCTTTTGACAGCCATTGGAGGCTGAGTGAAGACTGCATGGTTTCAAGGTAATGGAACCCCACTGACATAACGACAGTAGTAATGTACAGGCCGAGCACCGAGGGAAAGAATCCGGTCGCTGCAGTGCCGAGGCCCATCAGAATCAGGCTGATGATGGCAAGGTTTTGTTGCTTGATGATGAGCAGCACCCAGACAACCGAAAATGCGAGAAATCCTGGAATTTCCCGCAGGCTTTGTAGAATTCCGATTTCCCTGCCAGTAAAGTCCGCCACTTCAACAACGAAATTATTTAACAGCGTTTGCCAGACAGAGAAAGCGATGGGACTGGCAAAGGCCAGCAGATAAAGCAGCGTTTTCCTGTCTCTGGTCACATCCAGGCCTCTATCAGCGGGCGGTTACAGGACAAGATAAACCACTGAAATAATTGTCAGGACGAACGCAATGGTGAACATCAGTCCTGCAATAATAAAAACAATCGGATTCCCCTGACTGAAATCGCGCTTCCGATTTTTGCTGTTTTGCACACCGAATGCAGCGGCAAAAACACTCATCACAATTTGCATTGTGGTTAGCTTAGCCGTCTCGTCGGGTGCGGCTACCGATGAATCTGAATCCGGCTGATTGGATTCGTTTTGTTTACTGCTTCTGGTTTCCATCACCTTGTCCGTCAAATGGTACCGAATTATAACATCGCCATTGACTGGATTGGTTCACTTGTATTTCAGAACGGGTGATAACCAGCGCTCAGTTTCTTCCAGTTCATCACCTTTACGGGCCGCATAGGCGACGACCTGGTCTCTGTCGATTTTACCCAGGCCGAAATAACGCGACTCCGGGTGTGAGAAGTAGAAGCCACTGACCGAGGCCGCAGGTGTCATGGCGAAATTTTCAGTCAATTCCACACCGATGGCAGGCGTGGCGTCGAGCAAGGAGAACAACGTAGCTTTTTCGGTATGATCCGGACAGGCGGGATAACCAGGAGCAGGTCTTATCCCCTGATATTTCTCCTTAATCAATTCTTCATTGCTGAGTGTTTCAGAATTGTCGTACCCCCAGTGCACTTTTCGAACCAGTTCGTGCATGTATTCTGCCAATGCTTCCGCGAGGCGGTCGGCAAGTGCCTTCAATAGGATGGCATTGTAGTCATCATGATTGGATTCATATTTCTTCGCGAGTTCAGCAACACCGAGTCCGGCAGTCACAACAAACCCACCGATGTAGTCAGGGATCCCTGTGTTCGCTGGAGCGATGTAATCTGCGAGACAATAGTTAGGATGCTTGTTCGGTTTATCGGTTTGCTGACGCAGGTGATGCAACCGGGTTTTGACCGTGTCGCGGCTCTCATCGGTATAGACAACAATATCATCCGAGTCGATGCTGTTAGCCGGCCAGAAACCAATCACGGCCTTCGCTTTGATCGTCTGCTCACTAACAAGATTATGAAGCATCAGTTTGGCATCGTCGAAAAGGTTTCTTGCAGCTTCGCCGATGACTTCATCCTCCAGGATCTTCGGATACTTCCCCGCTAGTTCCCAGGTAATAAAAAACGGTGTCCAGTCAATGTAGTCAATCAGTGTCGCGATGGATATTTCAGCTATTGTTTTGGTACCCAGGAAAGCCGGTTTCGGAGGCGTGTAATTCTGCCAGTCGATAATATGTCTGTTACCGAGGGCTGCTTCATAGCGGAGCGTTTTACCTTTTGGTTTTCGATTCTTGTTGCGCTCCCGAATAACCGCGTACTCATCTCGGGTTTCACGGCATAGCACTGGTTTGGCCTCTGGATTCATCAGTCGTGTTGCCACGCCAACTGCTCGTGAAGCGTCGGTCACATAGATCGTCGCGTCATTTTCATAATTTGGCTCGATCTTCACAGAGGTATGGGCTTTTGAGGTCGTTGCACCACCAATCAACAAGGGCAGTGAAATCCCTGCACGCTGCATTTGGCTGGCGACGTGCACCATTTCATCCAGCGATGGCGTAATGAGACCGCTGAGGCCAATAATATCGACTTTCTCTTCAACCGCAGTTTTAAGAATTTTGTCTGCAGAAACCATCACACCCAGATCAATCACGTCGTAGTTATTACACTGCAGAACGACTCCCACGATATTTTTTCCGATGTCATGGACGTCTCCCTTGACCGTGGCCATCAGGATTTTGCCTTTTGGTTTTGAGACCACACCTTTCTCATTTTCGATAAAAGGGATCAAGTGAGCCACTGCCTGTTTCATCACCCTCGCGCTCTTGACAACCTGCGGCAAAAACATTTTCCCGGCACCAAAGAGGTCACCCACACGATTCATACCTTCCATCAGCGGTCCTTCGATGACCTCGATGGGTCTGGTGAAACCGAGTCTGGCTTCCTCGGTATCTTCGAGGATGTATTTGTTTATCCCTTTGACCAGGGAATGCGCGAGGCGCTCGGCCACAGGCGCTTCCCGCCACGTCAGATCATCGGTAGAGGCCCGCGAGGTCCTGCCGGCGTATAACTCGGCGACTTCGAGAAGGCGCTCCGCTGCGTCCGACCTGCGGCATAAAATGACATCTTCAATTCGATCGCGTAAGTCGGCGGGGATTTCCTCGTATATTGCAAGTTGCCCCGCATTGACGATGCCCATGGTCAGGCCAGCCCGGATTGCGTGGTAGAGGAATACAGCGTGGATCGCCTCTCGAACCAGGTTATTTCCACGAAACGAGAAGGATACGTTGCTGATGCCGCCGGAAATACTCGCGCCGGGCAGGTTCTCCTTGATGAATTTGCAGCATTCGATGAAGTCCAGTCCGTACCGGTTATGTTCTTCAATGCCTGTCGCCACCGCGAAAACGTTGGGGTCAAAAATGATGTCCTCGGCAGGGAATCCGATCTGGTTGACGAGAATATTGTAGCTGCGTCGACATATTGCCTGTTTGCGATGGAGATTATCCGCTTGCCCATCCTCATCGAATGCCATAACAACGACGGCTGCCCCGTATTTCATGCATAACCTGGCTTGCTCGATGAATTCCTCTTCGCCTGATTTCAGACTAATGGAATTAACGATCGACTTGCCCTGCAGGCACTTCAGCCCTGCTTCAATTATTTCCCACTTTGAGGAGTCCACCATGACCGGAACGCGACTGATCTCCGGCTCGGATGAAACCAGATGGAGAAAGTGGACCATTGCTGCTTTTGAATCGAGCATGCCCTCATCCATGTTGACATCGATGATCTGAGCACCGCTGTTGACTTGTTCCTGAGCCACATGAAGCGCTTCTTCGTAGTCTTCTTCACGAATCAGGCGTGCAAATTTGGCTGAGCCCGTGACATTGGTGCGTTCTCCGACATTGATAAACAATGAGTCTCCCGTTATCGCAAATGGCTCGAGACCGCTCAAAAGGCAGTTATTTCTCGCCGGTGCAATTTCCCGCACCGGGTATCTCCCGGCAACTTTCGAGAATTCAGAGATATGCTCAGGGGTCGTACCGCAACACCCACCGATAATGTTTACCAGGCCACTGCGTGCATAGTCGTCGATGCTGCTCACCATGGCCTCGACCGTTTCGTCGTATTCTCCGAATTCATTGGGCAGACCTCGATTCGGATAGGCGCTGATGTGGCAGTTAGCAATTCGTGACATTTCTTCGATATAGGGGCGTAGTTCATCTGCGCCGAGCGCGCAATTGAAGCCCACGCTGATCGGTTTGGCATGCCGGATAGATGCCCAGAACGCTTCTGCAGTCTGGCCTGATAGCAATCGCCCACTGGCGTCAGTAATCGTCCCCGATATCATGATTGGAACTTCGACATTATGTTCCTCGAAGTAATCCAGCGTCGCGAAAATTGCAGCCTTGGCGTTGAGCACATCAAAAATTGTTTCAATCAGGATAATGTCGACGCCACCTTCAATGAGCCCCTGAACAGCGACCCGGTAGTCGACAACGAGTTCATCGAAGCTGACGTTTCTGAATCCTGGATCGTTAACGTCCGGAGAGAGGCTTGCGGAGCGAGTCGTGGGTCCGATGGCACCAGCGACAAATCGCGGTTTTGAGGGATCTTCGGTCACTAAATCGCTGACTGCGGCACGAGCCAGTCGGGCTGCTGCAAGATTGAGTTCGTAAACCAGTTCAGCCACATCGAAATCAGCCTGGGACACGCCGTTGGCGGTGAATGTGTTGGTCTCAATGATGTCAGCGCCCGCGCGCAGGTAGTCAAGATGAATGGTCCTGATGACTTCAGGCCGGGTGAGCGAGAGAATTGGGTCATTGCCTTTCAGATCAATCGGGTGATCCTTGAAGCGTGTACCGCGGTAATCTGCCTCGGTAAGACCCAGTTCCTGGATCGCGGTGCCCATCGCACCATCCATCACCAGAATTCGTTGGCTGAGTTGTTGGGCGAGGGCGCTGGTGCGTGCGACGACGTTCATGGTAATCCAATCCGCGTTAAGTGGCGCGTAGTTTAGCAGCTCGGCCGGGCCCTGGTTTTGAAGAAATTGCAGCTTGATATGAGTCTGGTTCATGCGACCATATTCTCGCTAATACCTTGTATATTAAGGGGTTATTTCAGTTACGTGGCAAATCACGAGTGATTCGAGTAAAATTCGGCGCATCGCTTAACCCTGGAATTCGAAATGGTTGAAATCACACAATCGGCACAGGAGTACCTGTTCGAACTGTTGTCCAAACAGGATCATGATGATCTGGGCATCCGCATCTTTATCACTGACCCTGGTACACCCATGGCTGAAACGTGTATTGCCTACTGTCGGAGCGGAGAGGAGCAGGAAGGCGATGAATTTGTTCAGTATGAGAAGTTCGGGTGCTGGCTCGATAGTCGCAGCCAGCCATTTCTGATTGATGCGCTGGTGGACTACGCAGCAGATCGAATGGGTGGGCAACTGACTATCAAGGCGCCTAATTCAAAGGTTCCCCAGGTTTCTGATGATAGCCCCATAGAGGATCGTATTAACTACATCCTGCACAGTCAGGTGAATCCTTCACTCGCGTCCCATGGCGGCATGGTTAACCTGGTTGAGGTAGTTGATGACGAGGTAGCCATCCTGCAGTTCGGTGGTGGTTGTCAGGGCTGTGGCATGGTCGACATGACGTTGAAAGACGGCGTCGAGAAGACGCTGCTTGAACAACTGCCGCAGTTGAAAGCCGTTCGTGATGTCACTGATCACACGGTTACCGAGAACGCTTACTACTAGCAGACGAGCATCCGCGGCTCACGCGGATTGTTCAATGACCGGGCTTTTCTCCTGCGTCGTTCTGCCGGGCAGAACGTGGCGAACCTTTTCGCAGAGTCCTCGAATCATCTCTTCCGTGGCTGGCCAGTCGACACACGCATCGGTGACCGATACGCCATACTGAAGATCACGCGGATCTGGCGGAATGGATTGATTCCCCCAGCCGATATTGCTTTCCACCATCAGTCCTATAATCGACTGGTTGCCTTCGATGATCTGATTGCCCACGTTATTCATGACGAGTTTTTGGAGTGCCGGATCCTTGCTGGAGTTAGCATGGCTGCAGTCAATCATGATGTTCGGTGGGATGTCAGCTGTTTTTAGATGTTGTTCACAAATCGAGACGCTGACCGAATCGTAGTTTGGTCGGCCGCCGCCACCGCGCAGTACGATGTGTGCATGGCGATTGCCTCGGGTATGGATAACCGCAACTTCACCTTCATGATTGATACCCAGAAAGCGATGCGGTGCGGACACAGAATTGAGCGCGTTGATAGCAACCTCGAGACCGCCGTCGGTTCCGTTTTTAAACCCAACAGCGGAAGACAAGCCACTGGCCATTTCTCGATGTGTCTGGGATTCCGCGGTGCGTGCACCAATTGCGCTCCAGCTAATCAAATCCTGGAGATATTGGGGAGAAACGGGATCCAGCGCTTCTGTGGACGTGGGAACACCCAATTCAGCGAGATCCACAAGCAATTTCCGACCCAGATGCAGACCCTCGGAAATACTGAACGAATCGTTCATATGCGGGTCATTCAGAAATCCTTTCCAGCCGACGGTTGTCCGAGGTTTTTCAAAGTAGACACGCATGACCAGGAACAGCGTCTCCGAGACTTCCGCCGCCAGTGCCTTCAGGCGAGTGGCATAGTCCAAAGCAGCTTCCACATCGTGTATTGAACAGGGCCCGACGATCACAAACAGTCTTGGGTCTTCCCTGGAGAGGATCCGCTTAATCGTCAACCGGCTGCTGGATACAGTTGAGATGGCCAGGTTTGAGGCAGGAACTGTACGCTTGAGCTCGTTTGGGGTGATGAGAGTCTCTTCACTTAACACGTTGATATCTTCCGTTATTGTTTTAGTCATGGTTCTGATCTCTCCGTTGTCAGTTCGGTCGACCACCAGCAAAAAAAAACCCCGATGGCTTCCGCCTGTCGGGGTTTCCTGTCAGGCGGATTAACCGCCCGAATTGCTTGCGAGCGATCTAACTTTCGATAAAAAAGTAATAGCCCTGCCAGAAACGATCAGCGACCAGCGCCGAAGTCACTCTGGAATGACTGGTAGATTGCTTGCGGGTGGGTATATTCATGGCGGTAATAATATCCACATAGGGACTAAACGCAAGTTTTTTTCTGTGCGCCAGTTTTTAATCCCGCTCGGCGATAGCGTTTCCGGTTCCAATGGCAGCGCGTGCGACCATGGGCGTACGCTTAAGAAACTTGTTAACATGCAACGTGTAGATGAATTCCAGTAACAACCGTAAAGGATAACGATGCTTGAAGAGCGTGACAGGGCATGGTTAATAAAACGCATGGGCGAGTATCATCTCAATCAGCGTATTCGTCGCGAAGGAGAAAAGCAGCCGGATCCCTATCGGCGGCGTCATATCGAGGAGATCCTGCCGGTGGCCTCGATACTTAAGGGAACCCTGAAGGTATTACAGCTATGGCCGAGAGGCGTGGCAAACACGTCCCGATTCGAGATCTCCGAGAACAAGGTCGAACTGCAGGAACTCCCCATTGGTTTTGAGGGTTATACCATTCTACAGCTGTCCGACCTTCACTTGCGTGGCCGAGGCGAGCATCTGGATGCACTGCTTAAGGCAATCGAATCCCTCGAGTACGATCTTGTGGTATTGACGGGTGACTATAGCCCTGGCTTTGCCGACAGCACAGAACTTAAGGCGGCAATGACTGATTTACGGAGTGTGCTGAAAACAGAAGTGTATGCGATTCTCGGCAATCACGACTCTATCGAGATGGTCCCCTGGCTTGCAAAACTTGACATTGCCGTGCTGCTAAATGAGGGTGCGACAATCTCGCACGCTGGAGATGAAATCTACCTGGCTGGAGTGGACGACTATCACCGGTTCAGATTGTCCAACATTGAACGGGCATTGTCTGGCCGAGGACGGCGCATGACAGTTTTGCTGAACCATAGCCCCGAGCAATATCGCCAGGCGGCCTACGCCGATGTACAACTTTACCTGGCGGGGCATACCCACGGTGGGCAGATCTGTCTGCCAAACGGATTTGCACCCAAGATGAACATAGAGTGCTCTCGCCGGGTTGGCAGTGGTGCATGGCAGTTTGACACCATGATCGGTTATACGAGTCGCGGTGTCGGTGCGAGTCTGGTGAACGTGCGATTTAACTGCCCGCCGGAACTCGTCCTGCACAAATTGGCAACAGTGTCCTGAAGCATACCCGGCGATAAATTTGACATTCGAGCGGCCATCTATACCATTCGCGTTCTTTTCTGGAATGGTGAATTCCTTTGGAATATGACCCGTTAATTCTCACAGCGCTTGTTCTGGCCGGGCTCGTGAGTGGGTTCATCAATACTCTGGCAGGGGGTGGATCTATGCTAACGCTGCCGGCATTAATGTTGCTGGGGATGCCTGCTGATATCGCTAACGCAACCAACAGGGTCGGGGTACTGATGCAATCCCTGGCCAGTGCACGGTCATTCCAACGCCATGATCGGCTGGACTCCGCAGCGATCCTGCCGATACTCGTACCCACGCTTACCGGAGCACTGCTTGGATCACTGGCAGCATCCTATCTGCCTGTCTGGCTGTTAAAGCCCATACTGCTTGGCTCAATGGTGACGATGGCAGTGTTGATGTTATTCCGCGCAGATACCCTGATTCCGGCACCGGGCACGCCTGCACGGAAATTGTCGGAATCGCCGGGTGGGATCGCAGCGCTCTTTTTTGCCGGTGTTTACGGCGGATTTGTACAAGCTGGAGTTGGTTTCATTTTGATAGCTGCTCTGGCCGGGGTCCTGCGTTATGATCTGGTTCGTACCAATGCACTCAAAACTGTGTGCACAGCTGTGTTCAGCGGCGTGGCGTTGCTGGTGTTTGCCACGCGAGATCAGGTTCTCTGGATTCCTGGCCTGATCCTGGCGGTGGGATCGGTGGCAGGTGCGATGATCAGCGTTAAGTTCGCCATCAAGGTAAGTCAAAACACGCTAAAATGGTTGCTAATGATAATGGTCAGCCTGTCTTGTGGTGCCGCCATGTTCGCAGAAACCTGATTCAATCCTACGAAAGAAACCTGATCCATGAATGAAACAACTGAAAAATATCCCGCGAACTTCATCCGCACAATCATTGAGAAGGATGTTCAAGCAGGCAAACACAGTGGTCGGGTTGTGACCCGCTTTCCGCCGGAACCTAACGGCTACCTTCATATCGGCCATGCCAAGGCAATCTGCCTGAATTTCGGTATGGCGCGGGATTTTGGTGGCAGTACGAATCTTAGATTCGACGATACAAATCCACTTAAGGAAAACGCTGAATTTATGGAGTCCATGCAAACGGATATCACCTGGCTTGGATTTGAGTGGCGTGAGCTCCGCAATGCCTCGGACTACTTTGAACAACTGTTCAATTTTGCGGTTCAGTTGATTAACAAAGACAGGGCCTACGTTGATTCACAAACTGCTGAACAGATCCGAGTAAATCGGGGATCTCTTACACAACCTGGTACTGACAGTCCGTTTCGTGACCGCACGATTAATGAGAACCTCGAATTGTTCCAGCGCATGAGGGACGGAGATTTTGCAGACGGCGAACATGTGCTGCGACTCAAGATTGACATGACATCACCCAACATCAACATGAGAGACCCGACGATATACAGGATCAGACATGTCATTCATCACCAAACGGGTGACGCCTGGTGCATCTATCCAATGTATGACTATACCCACTGCATTTCTGATTCTCTCGAAGGAGTCACCCACTCACTTTGTGATCTGGGCTTCGAGGATCATCGGCCACTCTACGACTGGGTGCTCAACGAACTGGCGATGAACGCCCACCCCCAGCAAATTGAGTTCTCGCGATTGAATCTCCAGTATACGGTCATGAGCAAGCGCAAGCTGAAGCAACTGGTGGAGGAGAACCTCGTAGATGGCTGGGATGACCCGAGGTTACCGACCCTCGCCGGCCTGCGACGTCGTGGCTACACGCCCGAAGCTATTCGTGATTTTTGTCGTCGAATCGGCGTTACAAAGAGCGATAACAATGTGGAACTGGCAATGCTACAAAGTTGTCTGCGAGAAGATCTGGAGGGCAAGGCACCGCGTGCCATGGCTGTATTAAATCCCGTCCGGGTAACCATCGAAAACTATCCAAAAGGGCAGGTCGAACGGTTAAGCGTAGACAACCATCCCAAAGACGAGTCCATGGGTCAGCGGGAAGTTCCGTTTGCCAGGGACATCTACATAGACCGCGCTGACTTCAGGGAAGAAGCGAACCGAAAGTACAAACGCCTGGTGTTGGGCGGTGAAGTCAGATTGCGCAATGCCTATGTGATCAGAGCAGACCGTATCGTCCGCGATCCGCAAGGCGAGATCATCGAGATTGTGTGTACTTACGATCCAGAAACCCTCGGCAGAAATCCTGAGAGCAGAAAGATTCGAGGAGTCATCCATTGGGTTTCTGCGGAGCACGCACTTCCGGCACTGTTTAATCTCTATGAACCGTTGTTCACGGTAGATTTCCCAGATATGAGTGTTCAGGACTACAGAGAACTGTTAAATCCTAATTCACGGGTTGTTGCGGAAGGTTTTGTTGAAGCAAGCCTCGGAAATGCGCAATCAGACGTACAATATCAGTTTGAGCGTGAAGGGTATTTTTGTATAGATAACAAACACGATGGTGGTGATCAATTGGTATTTAACCGGTCTGTGGAATTGCGGGATACCTGGTCGAAAATTGAGGGCCGCGAGGAAGCACAGCGTTAGAAAACAGGCTTGCTGAATAAGCGCCGAACGGGCGCTGCGTTTAGCAATCGGTTGATAAACAACGTCGTCCGCTCACTGGGCCACGAAACCAAAGGAGATCGCGATGAAGTTCGGTATTATCCCTGTGAATATAGGCGTTCAGAGCGCACAACAAATGGTCAATCTGGCGCAGCTGGCAGAATCAGTCGGCATTGAGTCAGTCTGGACCTTTGAGCACGTTATTGTGCCAATCGAATATCAGTCAAAATACCCCTACGCCGAATCTGGAAAAATGGGGGCGGACCCAGAATCAAATTTCATAGATCCACTGGTAGCGCTTAGCTACATCGCAGCAAATACGACCAAGTTACGTCTCGGTACCGGCGTAAACATTCTGTCGCAGGCAAGTCCCTTATATGTGGCCAAGCAAAGTGCAAGCCTGGACATGCTCTCTAACGGAAGGCTGCTGTTAGGTCTGGGAATCGGCTGGCTGAAAGAGGAATTCGATGCCCTCGGCGTACCATTCGAAAAACGAGGCGCCCGCTTTGATGATTACATACAGGCCATGCGAAAAGTCTGGTCCGGAGATATCGTCGATCACCACAGCGAGTTTCTTGACTGGCAGAATTTCAAGAGCTATCCCGTGCCCGTACAAAATCCATTGCCAGTTATCATCGGCGGTATTAAAGGTCGCGTTCATGAACGCATTGCACGATACGGCAATGGCTGGTACGCACCAACCACTGATTTGAAGGAACTGAGTATTCATCTGGCCGGCATTCAAAACGAGTGCGACAAAATTGGCAGGGACTTTTCTGAAATCGAAATTACCTCCATGTGGACAGGCAAGGGTGGACCGGATGCTGTCAGGGGCCTGGAAGAGGCGGGTGTACACAGGCTTGTGGTGCCTGTACAAGCATTTGGGCCTGACCCTGTAGAGGGAATCAGGTCTCTTGCAGCCAGCGTAATTTCCTGACGTGCTTTCACTCGCTGACGTCAAGGCTGCCCGGGAAAGAATCCAGGCCCATGTCCATAAGACACCGGTGATGCGTAGCCAAATACTCGATGAGTTGACGGGTGCAGAGCTGCATTTTAAATGTGAGCATTTACAGAAAGCCGGGGCCTTCAAGAGCCGGGGGGCCGTCAACGCATTGCTGTCGCTGCCTGCGGAGAAACTACGGCATGGAGTTGCTACACACTCCTCCGGGAATCACGGGGCCGCACTGGCCCGGGCAGCGCGAATCAAAGGTGTGCCTGCCTACATCGTCGTACCAGAAAGCGCCAATGCCGTGAAAAAAGCCGCCATACTTCATTATGGCGGAAAGATTGTTGAAAGTGAGTCAACACTTACGTCGCGTGAGAAAACCCTTAGCGAAGTTGTTCGGGAAACGGGTGCCTGTTTCATTCATCCCTATGATAGTGAAACTATTATCAGTGGTCAGGGCACTGCGGCCCTGGAATTAATTGAGCAGGTGCCTGGGCTCGACGCTCTGATCGTACCGGTAGGAGGTGGTGGACTGCTCTCCGGTTGTGCGACCGCGGTGTTTCCGAATATAAAAATCTATGGAGCCGAGCCCGAGCAGGCTGATGATGCCTTCAGGTCATTCACAACCGGAACATTAGTTGAAAGTCATGAACCGCGGACGATATGCGATGGACTACTGACGACGCTGGGAAAAAAGAACTTTGAAATAATCAGGGCCAAGGTGACTGATATTCTGCTGGTTTCGGAATCCGAAGTTGTGGAAGCCATGTTGTTGCTCTGGACTCGAATGAAACAGCTTGTAGAACCCTCTTCGGCAGTCACCCTGGCGGCTGTGCTGCGTGAAGATCGCCTGTTCCGGGGGAAGCGGATTGGTTTGATTTTAACTGGCGGCAACGTTGATCCTGCGCTTATGGCAGGGCAGCTTTCGAACTCAAGACAATCGGGCTGAATGTTGTCAAAGCGAATCGTTTAGTCGCGGTTAACCAGGCGAGTAACTTCTCCTGGGTCTGGAAAACGATGAGTATCGTACTTTGAGTAGATCTTCTCCCCATCGATAAGCACATCGAAGATTCCTTTTCCTTCTGCAAACAAAGTCGCCTCGATACCGAATGCTGACTTTAATTCAGCAGCCAAACTGACCGCCTCAGGTTTATAGTCTCATTGCGCGCAATAGTGGATTGCTATCGTTCTCATTTGTTCTACCCCTTTATGGTTAATAGACCTAAGGTTCCCACAATTATAAAACCGTATCAGCTTTTTAGTTTCGTTCCCATTACCAGCCACAAAGGATCCGCGTTCATGGGTGACCGATCGAAAAATGATACTTGCTCAAAAACACCTGTCTGGTGCATGTAGCTTGCAACCAGTTTGCACCGGTCCTCCGGCGGCAGGGCCTTAAAAGCGTAAACGGCCTTCGTCGGAAATAGGCGATGCGACATGGCGACAATACATTTGCCAGCCGGTGCGAGAATTCGGGAGATTTCGCCAAACACTTCGAACGGCCGGGTCAGGTATTGAATGGACACGATGATCATAGCGGCGTCAAAACTTGAATCCGGAAAGGGAAGTACGGGTTGATCATTGAGGTTGTGCACATGGAAGTCGTGTAATCGCGGGTTCTTTTCAAGTTCCTCCTGATTCATGCCCAGACCGCTAACCCTTGCGTAGTCGGTTTCAGGTGGCAGATGAGAAATCCAGGAGGACATCAAATCCAGCAATCGGTCGGCGGGAACAAGCATTTGCCGATAAAATTCTGTGATATTGGCGATTGTGGCGTCATCAATATGTGTCGTCAACCTTGCAGTCTGATAAAAGTTTTCATCCGGTGATTCATCTTCTCGACGAAAAAAGTCAGTCGGCAGATCACTCCCGGTCATGCCTGATTCTCCAGCCACGCGTTAAACTTCGGAGTGCGTTTTTCCCGGAACGCCGATACACCTTCACGGGTGTCCGGGTGATGATCAGAAATGGCTGTTTTGGACGCTATTTCGTCACAGGCTTGTTCGAAACTCAGTTCTGCCGCCTGGTAAACAGAGCGTTTAAGCAGTCGCATAGCAACCTGCGGACCGAGGCTTAGTTCCGAGGCTAACTTCAGCGTTTCTGCCCGCAGTTGATCCAACGGCACGACTTCATTGACCAGGCCCAGCGACATTGCCTCATCTGCACTAACGATTTTTTTACGCATGACAAAGTCCAGCGTTTTGGCGAGGCCCATATGCTGGACCAGCAGATACTGTCCTCCCTCATCAGGCAGCAAGCCAAACCTGAGGGTTGCGCTGCCAAGCTTTGCCTCGCTGGCGGCAATTTTGAAGTCGCAGGAAAGCGCCAGTGATAGGCCGGTCTGGATCGCAATACCATTGACGGCGGCAATGGTAAGTTTGTCCAGACTGCGAATGGTGAGATTCAACGCCTGAGAAATATGTCTCAGACCGTTATAGGTGCCAATGGGATTGTCGTGGCCAGGTGGTATCGGAGCCATCAATGCGTTCTCAGCGGCATCACCACGCGAGTAGGCCTTGAGATCATCTCCTGCACAAAAAGCACGCCCTTGTCCAGTGAATACAATGACTCTAACGGCATTATCCATTTGCGCCTGCACCAGCGTTTCGATCAGGTCTCGTTTCTTGCGCGTATTCATGCCATTGAGTTTTTCCGGTTCGTTGAACTCAATCCAGGCAATTCCGGGTTCCTCTAGTGTCACCTGAAATCCGGTAAAATTTCCGGTATCCATGTCATCATCTCCTGAAGATTGTACGATGCATCATTGGGAATTTTGAGTTCACTGTCAATTTGGGATCATTTGGATGAGGTAGATTATGCAGGGTTTGATAGCAGGAGCAGGAATCGTCGGTTTGACCACCGCATTGACGTTACACAAGGCAGGATTAAAGGTCCGTATTCTTGAAGAAGCGCTTGAAATAAAGGAATTGGGAGTCGGGCTCAATCTGCTGCCGCACTCGGTCAAACACCTGATTGACCTGGGGCTTGGCCCGGCGCTGGATAGTGTTGCAGTGAGAACCGGTGAACTGCGTTTTTTTAGTGAAGATGGCAAGGCAATCTGGCAGGAGCCACGTGGGCTCGATGCGGGATACGACGTGCCCCAATACTCCATACACCGCGGGAAGTTGCAGGCCCTGCTGAAACAGGCGGTGGTTGAACGTATGGGGGCACAGTCACTCGTCACTGACCGTCGATTGCTTGGTTTCACTGAACAAGGCGACTCCGTCAACGCGGAATTTTCCGATCACAGTGGTGTAGTGCACAAGGTTTCCGGTGACTATCTCATCGGCGCGGATGGAATTAATTCAGTGGTAAGGCAGCAGCTACACCCGGATCAGGGCTCTCCTCACTTTGCCGGATTGATCCTGTGGCGCGGCGCGACGTTCAGCCACTCCTTCCTGACGGCTAAAACGATGATTATGGCAGGACATGCAGATCAGAAAGTTGTGGTCTATCCGATCAGCAGTCCGGATTCCGAGGGACAACAGCTTATTAACTGGGTTGCCGAATTTCGCGTGCCCCTGGAAACGGCGCATGTGGATGACTGGAAGGGAGAAGGCCAACTGGAGGAATTCGCTGCTCGATTCGATAGCTGGCAATTTTCCTGGTTGAATGTGCCGGTATTGTTCCGCCAGGCCAGCAGGATTTACAAATTCCCGATGATCGATCGAGACCCGCTTGATCGATGGTCGTTTGGCAGGGTAACACTGGCCGGTGACGCAGCCCACGCGATGTTTCCCAACGGTTCCAACGGGGCTTCCCAGGGTATTCTCGATGCCGTTTGTATTGCCGAGCAATTAAGCAGTCAACGTGAGGTTGTTCCCGCGTTTAAGGCCTTTGAGGAGATTCGTCGTCCGGCCACAACCCGGTTGATTCTCGATAATCGGAATACGGGACCTGAACGCGTACTGCAGTTGATCAAAGATCGTTGCCCGGGAACTTGCGGGAGCGAGCACACTTGTGTGCCCGCTGGTGAACTCGAAGACATCGCCCGGGCTTACAAAAAGCTGGCGGGTTTTGCGCGTTCTGATGTCAATGAAAAAACAAGTGGGTAGGCCAGTAGTTCATGCTATGAAAATGAAAATTTTACCCCAGGTGTTTGACTATTACGCCTTTGACTCAAACGATGCTTTACAGGCGGTACCGCGATCGAAAATCTTCATTCAGATGGTTGTACCGGGTGACTATTCGCTGATGGCCATTGCAGGAAGTGATTGCAGCGGCTCGGCCAGTGTGGAGCAGGGCTGGCGATGCATTGTCATTGATGAGCAACTCGAATTTGATGCTATCGGAATTGCCTCGGCCATTACCGGTTGCCTCGCCAGGGAAAAAATCAGCGTTCTGGTTATGAGTGGCTTCAAAACTGACTATTTCTTTGTGAAGCAGGAGG
Organism: Gammaproteobacteria bacterium; assembly: GCA_021773555.1. Lineage (GTDB taxonomy): Bacteria > Pseudomonadota > Gammaproteobacteria > Pseudomonadales > Azotimanducaceae. Next base: position 120,329 of record JAJFKA010000124.1, on the reverse strand, counting down.
TCGTGGTCGCAGCCTGTCAGTGTCTGGCACTGGACGGTCACACTTTTTGACTGCCTGTCACAGCACGAAAAAAAATCCGTTCAAATCAGGACCAGTGGCGTATAGAATTCACCACTCTCATGACTGGCGATTACGGGTGGAAAACCACCGGGAAGTGAGAGTGCATTCTAAAGCCGTTCGCCTGGGCGCCCAAAACTCATCCTTACTGGAGTCTGCCCGTGAATTCAAATATTGAACTGTTAGAACAAAACGATCCTGCTGTTTATGCCGCCCTGCGTGGGGAGGAATCCAGACAGCGGTCAGGTATCGAATTGATTCCCTCGGAGAACTACACATTTCCAGAAGTTCTCGCGACGCTTGGTAGTGTGTTCACAAACAAATATTCGGAAGGGTACCCGGGCAGACGCTACTACGGTGGCCAGGAGTTTACTGACCAGATCGAAAATCTGGCACGGGACCGTGCAAAAGCAGTTTTTCGCTGTGAGCACGCAAACGTCCAGCCGCTTTCCGGGTCAGCCATGAACCAGGCGGTGTATCTTGGTCTGCTTGAACCGGGTGATACGATTATGGCCATGGATCTGTCCCACGGGGGACACCTGACCCATGGGGCGCCAGTCTCACACATGGGTAAGTTATTCAACTTTATCCGATATGTGACAGATCCAAGTGACGGATCGGTTGACTACGACCAGGTGCGCAAAGATGCACTCACCCATAAACCGAAGCTCGTGCTATGCGGCTATACTTCCTACCCACGTGATATTGACTACGCGAAGTTCAAGGCCATCGCGGATGAGGTCGGCGCTATCACCATGACGGATGCTTCCCATTTCGGCGGATTAGTGGCGGGAGAGGCCATGAACAATCCCTTCGATTTTGGCTTTGATATAGTGACGACGACGACGCATAAATCATTACGGGGTCCCCGCGGTGGCATGGTGCTCTGCCGGAAACCCTTTGCAAAAAAAATTGATAAATCGGTGTTCCCCGGATTGCAAGGCGGTCCACACATGAACGCTGTGGCTGCTATCGCGGTCACATTGAAAAAAGCCCAGACGGAAGAATTCAAACAGTATGCGCAGCAGGTGCTTATCAATTCCAAAACCCTGGCGAACGCGTTGATGTCGAATCAGGCAACATTGATTACCGGCGGCACCGACAACCATATGATGGTAGTGGACACGGTTGCCAGTTTCGGCCTTGATGGCAGGAGGGCGGAGGAAGTGCTGGACAAGGTCCAGATCACGACTAACAAGCAAATTATTCCCGATGACCCACTTCCGCCACTACGGCCCAGTGGTATCAGGATTGGAACTCCGGCAGCGACAACCCGCGGCATGGTTGGCTCGGATATGGAACAGTTGGCAGGCTGGATTATAGACAGTCTGAAAGCACCCGAAGACGAGGCGAATCTGGAACGCATCAGGTGTGAGGTTGAAGCGTTTTGTACGAGGTTCCCTGTGCCCGGGATCTAGTCTGGTGGTTCGCTGCCTGTTTTTCGATTTTTTTGGAACCCTCGTAAACTATTCCGCGTCCCGAACCGAACAGGGCTATCACCGGACTCACCAGAGACTGAATGACCTCGGTATCGAATTAAGCTATGAGGAATTCCTGGAATTGTGGATTTGCGCAGCGTCCCGCATGGATGACTGGTCGACTCAGCATAATCGGGAATATCCCATGGTCGACGTGGGTAGCGAATTTGTCCGCCAGTTAGGAATCGAAAATGCAGACATGGCAAAAGAACTCGCAGATAGCTACCTTGAAGAGTGGTCAGCTGGAATAACTCATATCAAAGGCATAGATAATCTGATCAGCGGACTGGCAAAACGTTACCAGTTGGGGATTGTGTCTAACACCCACGCGCCGGACTTGATCCATCGTGAACTGGACCGGATGGGTATTGCGGATAAATTTAGCTGGGTTGTGACCTCACTGGAATGGGGCATTCCAAAGCCAGATCCTTCGCTGTTTGAGCATGCCCTGGCCAGGGCCGGGGTTTGCCCAAATGAGGCGGTGTTTGTCGGTGACAACTACCTGATGGATTATTTGGGTGCAACTAAGGCTGGCATCTCATGTTATCTGGTGGGTCAGCACGCCAGGGTTCCCCGGGAGAAATCTATCCCCAGCGTCCTGGACCTGCCGCGACTGCTATAAATGTGACTTGATAGTGATATGGCCAGGGTCAAAATGAGTCCTGGGATGGCTTCTTGCCGGTCTGTTTCAGTAAGGTGCTTGCTGTATGGCCCGGGTCATATGCGCACTTAATGTTAATATTGGACTGACCTTCTCTTAAAATAAGGGAACCAGCAGGAGATTTGCATCCATGAGAATAATGATCTGTGTCTTGATATTGTGTCTGTCGGGGTCCTTGTTTGCGGCAGGTGGTGGCGCGATGCCATCTTCACCGCAACCTTCGGTTCCGCAAAAAACACCGGGGGAAAAAGCGGTTGATAGCTATAATGCCGGTCTGAAGAATCGTGACAAGGCTTTAAAATATCTCGAAGAAGCGGCCACGCAATCAAGTGAGAAAAAGGTTGCGAAGCTGAAGCGGAAGGCGAACAAGCAGTTCGTGCGCGCCGCGAATAACTTTGAGCGTGCTATAGGCTATGAGCCCAGATTGTACCAGGCCCACGGCTCGCTGGGATATGCGCTCAAACAAACCGGTGATTTCTCCGGTGCACTGGCGGCCTACAATCAGTGCCTGAAATTACGTCCGAGTTATACTCCTGCAATCGAATATCAGGCTGAAGCACACCTGATGCTCGGGGAGTTGGAACTGGTCAAGGAAGCATACCGAAAGCTGGTGACTATGGATCCTGAGAAAGCCGCGATGCTCGCTCTCGCCATGGATGCATGGGTGGCAAAACCACCCGACTCCGTTGTCGCAGGCCAGGTAACTGAAATGCGAGCCTGGATGGACGCAAACATCCAGAGCTGAGCTGGGACCGACAAGATCTGCTTTCGTTAAAAGGTAAGCAAGGCGCGACCGGCGATCTCCCCGTTTTCAAGGGCGGTCGTTGCGTCGTTAATCTCATCGATAGTATAGCGCTCCGTTACCAGGGTATTGAGGTCCAAAATGCCCTTGGAATGCCAGTCCAGGTATTTTGGGAAATCCCTGTCTGGTGAACATGAGCCTCCGATGGAGCCGATAAACTTTTTCTCGTTGATGAGCAGATCTACTGCATTTAGTTCCACACTGGTCATTGGTACACCGACGAGTACCGCGGTGCCGCCTGGCTCTGCACCGAAAAATCCGGTTCTGACGGAGGGTACGATTTGTTCCATGGTTGATTTCAGCCCGATACAGTCGAAGACATAGTCGGCACCTGAGACGGGATTACCGTTCATTGAAAAGCGACCTTGTTGAGTTGTTAGTTCCTTTATCGCCGAGATCGGATTGGTGTTTGCAGCATTAACAGTGTGGGTAGCACCGAACTGCTTCGCGAACTTAAGCTTGGTTTCATCCAGGTCAACGGCAATGATGGGATAGGCGCCGAGCGTTTTGGCAGCAGCAACTGCGGATAAACCGACACCTCCAACACCAAAGATAGCAACACTCTCACCCTTTTTAACTCCCGCGGTATTCTCGACTGCACCCGCCCCGGTCATCACGGCGCAACCGATAATGGCAGTGACTTCCTTGTCTATGTCGGGATCGACCTTAACCACGTACTGTTCATCGGCCAGAGTATGATCACACCAGGTAAAGACATTGTTGGTCCGTGCCTCCACACCGCCGCCGAGATCGAGACTGACACCGGCGGGTTGGCGCATGCCACTGCCTGCATTTCTGGGAACCCAGGTGACAAGCACGGTATCTCCTTCCTGAACGTGATCCACTTTGGCGCCAGCTTTTAATACGACTCCTGTCGATTCGTGACCCAGGATGATCGCATTACTACGTTCCCGGTGCATGGTGTGCAGTTGGCTGTGACAGACACCACTGGCGAACTGTTTTACGACAACCTGGTAATCGGCAGGATCCGGTAGCAGGAGATCCCTGACTTCAAGTGGTCCTGGTTGTTGGGGAAGTACGACAACGCGTGCTGGAGTCGGCATGGTGTTAACCTTATTTGGAATTCTGGAGAACGATCTCGCGTGAAAAATTTGAAGCAATTCTGGCGCTTTCGTCATAGACATTTTCTTCGCTTTTACGCGTTCTTTTCAACGGTTTAAAGCTGTGATCTGCCGTATCAAGCCAGTGTAACTGTGCCAGGTCCAATTTCGAAACGACACTCTCAAGCAAACCCGGCTCGGCGAGCGAGTCGCGACTGCCGCTTAAAAATAGCATCGGCACAGAAACGTCTGAAAGGTGTGATGCACGAGTAATGCCTGGCTTGCTGGATGGATGCAAGGGAAAGGAGAAACAGATCAGGCCCCGGCAATTGCTGCTTTGGTTTTCTGCCAGGTAGTGGGAAGCCATCCTTCCACCAAAGGAATGTCCTGCGATGAAAACGGGTCGACTACCGGACAGTCCATTGACGAATGCATGTGCGTCGGTGAATGTCGCAGTACAAATCTGCACATTGTCTGTGCGCCGTCGACCAGCCTGCATGTAGGGGAAATTAAATCGCAGGCTTGCGATTCCTTTTCCAGCCAGGGCAGTAGCGATTGCGCACATATGCGGGTGTTGGATCGCGGCACCAGCGCCGTGGGCCAACAGGACAAGCGACTGGCTGTCGGCAGGATTGTTGTAGAGTGCTGCCAGCGACAGACCCGAACGGGTCTCGATGGTCAATTGTTGCTCACGGGACATTGATCGATTTTTTCTGAGATTATCAATCTCGATCATAAATGAATTCACGCCCGTGTGCAGTCGAACTCGCGAGGCAGGTTGAGACACTCTTCTGACTGGAATTGCGCTGCGGCCCAATCCGGGCAGGTCCATTTTCGGGTCAGATCACCATGGGTTCGATAGACTTTGCGTAACGGTTCGCCAGATGTGCAATTGTATTTGTTGTACGCGAGTAACTTGTTGACTGCCTGGCTGCCATGACAACTACCAGATTTCCAAGCGCATGGGGCTTGATAATTCCCTGCCAGAGATCGCTCCTGAATACTTGCGTCACCGGGATGCGGGCATGGATTTCGTCGGGAACCAGTATGACGGTGTAGGGAACATCATCCTCAACGATGACAAAATGCGCGATCCATCGTTCTCCCATGGGACACTTTGAGGCAAAGGTGACTGAATCAAATGGAACGTTGGTATCTCCTCCGACCGAGCGCAATACCGAACGAACTTCATCAGTCGAGATTTCATCCGATTGAGCGTGAATCCAATTTGCCTCATGTTCCATATGGCCGATGACTTGTGCATCCAGCGACTCACCCGTCACAAAAAGGAATGCGAGGGTTGCTATAAAAAAGGATGCGGCCGTGCTGATCCAGTACCAGCGCGTGGGCCGTCGCGGGTGTTTTAAGGACTGGTTGAGCAAAATTCTGGCCGCAAAACCCTCAGGTGGAGCAACGGTGAGTGCCGAACGCACATTTTCTTCCAGGATGAGTATTTCCTTCTCGAAAGCGCTGCACACCGGGCAGCTGTCCCTGTGTGCGTCTGCTTCCTGATTTGGCTGGCAGGGATCAGTGAGTTTCAATCGTCTGAATTGCAGACAGTTCATGATTGGTTCCCCTTATCGACCTGCTCTGGCTGCAACACCCGGCGCAGTTTTTGTCTTGCTCTATGCAGGCGGGTAGCAACCGTGTTGCGGGGTAGTTCAAAAATATGAGCGATTTCATCCAGGGTATAGCCTTCCAGTACCTGTAACACCAGTGGTTCGCGATACTTAGGCGGGAGCCCTTTTAAGGCTACCCGAAGGGCAACGACCTCCGGTCTGGGATCAAATGGGATCACTTCTGCGGGAATTGAATCCATTTCTATGTCGGTGTAGTCAAGCTGTTTACGTTCATACTTTCTGGCATTTTCGCGACGTAAGATTGTTGTTAACCAGCTTTTCGCTGATGCCTCTTCCTTAAGCGAATCCAGGAATCGCCAAGCGCGCAGAAATGTTTCCTGCACAAGATCTTCAGCGCTGGCCTTGTCTCCGCTTATCCAATAAGCATAACGGTAAAGCCAGGGGCTGTATGCTTTGACCAGATGTTCAAATCTGGCCTGTTTATCCCTCATAGACTGGTAGACCCCGGTTGGCAATGGAATATTCCCTGACCTGGAAATAAAAAGAATAGACGCGGTGCTACTCGAGACGTTACACAGCGGGTTATTATCTCTGGCCAATGGTTTGGAAAGGTGATCGATTATGTCGGCAGGAGGAGGTTCTCCAGCGAAAGCGATTCTCTATGCATTTCTGGCGAATCTCGGGATTGCACTGGCGAAACTTGCTACTGCGGTGTACACAGGATCCGGCAGTATGCTGGCGGAATCCATTCACTCATTTGCCGATACCGGAAACCAGGTATTGCTGTTCGTGGGTTTGAAAGGCTCGGAACGTCCTGCGGATGAGGATCATCCCATGGGATACGGCAAGCTAAGTTATTTCTGGAGCTTTATCGTCGCGTTGATGTTATTCAGCATCGGAGGTCTGTTTTCGATTTATGAAGGCATTCACAAACTATCCTCAGGGACGGTGATCAATGAGGCCTGGATCGGGTTGATCGTGCTGGGGATCGCCATCGTGATAGAGAGCTTCAGCCTTGCCGGTGCGTTGCACGAGGCCAGTTTAATGCGGGGCACGAAACCATTGATGTTATGGTTGAAGCAAACACGAAACGCGGAAGTTGTAGTGGTGATCGGCGAAGATCTCGCTGCGATTGTTGGATTGATCATCGCGTTCGCATTCCTGGGGCTTTCGTACCTGACCGGTAATGTCATCTATGATGCGATCGGGTCTATTTGTATAGGTGTCGTGCTGATCGTGGTGGCTGTTTTTCTGGTGGTTCGATTGCAGGGTCTGCTGGTAGGAAAATCTGCGGAACCGGATGTCGTGGCGTCCATTGACAGACTGATTGCAGATTATGATCAGATCGATTCGGTCCTCAACACGATCACTTTGCAAATGGGCCCTAATGTCATGCTTGCAGCGAAGATCTCGATGCAGGATTCAATCACCATTGGTGAGGCGATTGAGGTCATCAACGGTCTCGAACGGGGTTTGAAAGCCGCGCATCCAGAAATCAAATGGTGTTTCATCGAACCGGATAACAAGGATTAGCGAAAAAGCAGCGTTCGGACCTGCCGGGTGCAAATCGATGAGGCTGGTTACAGATTTCCCGTGGGTGTATCGGGACCCGGCAGTCTTAATATTTTCAGTCTAAATCTATTGGCTGCAGGCGAAATATCCCAGGCAGGTATCGTTTCCGGGTAAACCGTCCCGCCACGACCCGTGGTAAACCGGATCTCCCCGCACTGCCTTTTTAGATGCCACGATCTGTGACGATTCGATATCCACATAGATAAATTCAGTGACTGGACATGCTGACGACTGAAGTGCCTGTAACTCGGCTGCGTGTCTGTCCAGATCACAGTAGTCTGTCTGCATATCGTGCAGAAATGTCTCAACTGTGGCGGAGCCTACTTCCCTCACCGAGAATACGCGTCGCTGAAGGCGGGGTTTATGCCACCCCTGAAGTGTGATCAGTGCATTTTGTGGGCAACACTGACACTTGATCAGGGCAAGAGTTGGTCCCTGCCATTCCTCGAGGACGAATTCACAGTCAAACCGGACTCCGGGGCGGGTCCAGCTGTGCGGACAGATCTGCGGATTGTCAGGTGGGTCGTCAGGGCACAACAGATGCCCCTGTCGTGACAAGCCTGGTGGTAAGGTTGTGAAATCGGCGGGCGACCACGGCGCTTCGCTCCTGCATTTTTGTGTCTTTGAAATGTCCGGCTTCATCAAATGCGCTGTAACCTGCAGGTACCGCGAATGAATCAGGGCTCACCAGCGCACCGATCCCGGACAACAGGGTACGCAGGTGGGCGGCTGCTCTCATTCCTGCAAGCGCACCGGGTGAGCAACTGGTAATAAGTACAGGTTTATCGCGAAATCCTGAGAGATCCGGGTTCGCTTCAGACGACCGTGTAGCCCAGTCCAGCGCATTGAGTAACAGCGGAGTCATGAAGCCGTTGTATTCAGGGCATGCAATCACTAGTGCATCGTGATTGTGCAATAACTGTTGAAAACGAACGGTCGCCTCCGGCAATCCGGATGAGTCTTCCTCATCACCGTGGTAAATAGGTTGACTGAAATCGTTCAGGCTGACGTCGGTAACGTCGCCGCCTAATTCGCGTAGCGCCGACGACAGATTGTTCAAGACGAGCTGATTATACGAACCCTTTCGGGTGCTACCGCTAAAACAGAGATACGAGGTCATTGGGGTTGATCGAAAATGAGTGATGCCTGAAATGTCTCATATTGCCGCCAGGCAGACAAGTAAGTTTCGCGGAGATGCGCTTCAAACTAACAGATATTCGCAGGTGCGGACTGAAACAGGCATATAGGGGGCGCCGCTCCTGTTTTCTTGTCATGGTATATTCTGTTGCCAATTGCTTTGGACCAGATTGAATTGATTTCTACAGACATGTTTTACGGATGGAAAATTGTAGCGGCATTATTCGTGATCCTGGCTTTCAGTTCGGGTCTTGGATTTTACAGTCATTCGATAATCATTTCCGCCCTGGCCCAGGAGGCGGGATTTCCGTTAGTCAGTGCGTCGGGTGCCGTTTCAGTTTTCTTTTTCGTCAGTGGTGTCTCCGGCCTCGGCGTTGGTGCTTTGCTTGAGAAGTATGATGTCAGAGCGGTGGTTGGCGCTGGTGCATGTCTTGCCGCCATGTCCCTCGCCGCGCTAGGCAGTGTCTCTGAAATCTGGGAGTTGTATGTACTCTACGCTCTGTTCGGAATTGGTTTCACTTCGTCCGGATTACTACCTGCGACGACGCTCATAGCCCGCTGGTTTACCGTGAATCGAGCCAGAGCATTGTCACTGGCATCAACGGGGTTATCCGTCGGTGGCGTTCTGATAACGCCGGTTTGTGCCGCACTGATTGCCTCCAGTGGGCTTGCGCAGGCGAGTTTGTGGCTCGGCGGGATGTACCTCCTTGGCATCCTGCCACTCTGCCTGTTGGTGCTGCGTTCTACACCGGGTGACATGTCGCTGAGTTCGGATGGCGAGGTAACTTACAACACTTCAGGTATCGAGGGAATTCACTTCTCCGTGGCTATCCGGGGAAGGTACTTCTGGACGTTAAGCCTGTCGTTCCTGTTCGTCATGCTGGCGCAGGTGGGGGGTATCGCTCACCAATTTGGCCTGATCAGCGAACATCTTGATGCGGCCCAGGCCGCTTACGCGGTTGCGGTGTTGCCACTTGCCAGCATCATTGGACGTCTCGCCGGGGGACTGATCATCGACAGGGTGTCACTCGTTAAGTTCACCGTGTCCATGATTTTCCTTGAAATGACGGCACTGGCAATGATGGCGATTGCGCCCGGCCCTCAGACCCTCATTGTGGGGCTTGCTCTGTTTGGACTGAGTGTCGGTAACCTGCTGATGTTACAACCGTTGATTATCGCTTCTGTGTATGGACTGGTGAGCTACAGCCGTATTTACGCCTGGTCCAATCTGGTTTCCATGGTGGGTATCGCTGCAGGCCCGGTGTTGATGGGTTACCTTGCTGCCGGTCCTGAGGGTTACAAGCCTGCCTTTCTGGTCGCTGCAGCGTCAGCGTTTCTGGCCGGTGGCATCTTTGTGCTAGGCAAGCCGCCCTTGTCCGCGCGTCGACGAGAAAGATGACTGGTGATTAGGAATCAAGCCGATAACCGGACCAGGTGGCTGTCAGGAACTTAGTGTGATTGCCGGTTGATTGCGGATACTCAAGGGGTTTAACCTAGGTCTCTTAAATTACTACGAAGCAAACCAGAGGTAGAAATGTCTGAAAACGCGGAGGTCGTCGGTCCATTGCCGGTTGTCGATTGGTTAAAAGGGGCAGGAAGTGATGATCCTTACCTGGAAGGGTTGAAGTGTGCAGCGTGCAGCGCAGTGTTTATTGGAGAACGGAGCACCTGCGCCAAATGCGGCGCACGCGACAAACTTGATACGGTTCGCCTGGGCAGTACAGGTAAATTATATTCATTCAGTATTGTGTACCGGAGTTTTCCAGGCATTGAGGTGCCTTACATATCAGCGATCGTCGACCTTGACGGTGGCGGTACGATTAAAGGCAATCTGATCAATGTGGAACCGGACCCTGCCAACATCGAATTCGATATGCCGGTCGATGTCGTGTTTGCCGATGCACTCGGCCGAAAAGACCGGGACGGCAACAGTTATATCAGTTATTTTTTCCAACCAGCAGCATAAGAAACCAGGAGAGATTCATGGGTGACGTATACATAATGGGCGTTGATATGATCAAGTTTGGTCGATTCCCTGAAAAAACAGTTCCTCAGTTAGGCGCACAGGCAGCCCACATGGCACTCGATGACGCAGGGCTGACGATTCAGGATATGCAGGCACTTTATTGTGGGAATCTCGGCCAGGCTAACGCCATGGTCGGTCAGCGAATCCTGCAGGAAATTGGCCAGACCGGTATCGGTGTGGTGAACTGCGCGAATGCCTGTGCAACCGGGGCGACTGCGTTTCGGGAAGGCTGGATGGCCATCAAGGCTGGTGTCTTCGATTGCGTTCTTGCCGTTGGTGTTGAACAGATGGGTCGAGGTCTGCTCGGTGGCGGCGGGGGCGGTCCTGGTATCCCCAAAGAAGGATTGTTGGGGTCCGGAACGATGCCGGCAGTTTTCGCTGAAGCTGGAATGGAGCACGCCAGAAATCACGGCACCACCTTCGAGCAGTTCGCCAAGGTTTCAGTAAAAAATCACCACCACTCCACGCTGAACCCAAAAGCCATGTACCAGATTGAAACGCCGCTTGAGACTGTGATGAATGCGGAAATGATTTCCTATCCAAATACCAAGCTCATGTGTTCTGTGAATGTTGATGGCGCCGCGGCAGCGGTGTTGGTTTCGGAGAAAAAAGCAAGGGAACTGGGAATGCATCGTGCCGTAAAAGTTCGGGCGTCCGTACTTACCAGTGACCCGTTTTCCGATCGAGATCTCACCATGCCGGATGTGAACGCAGTCACCCGGATTGCGGCTAAACAGGCTTACGAAATGGCCGGTATCGGACCAGAAGACGTCAACCTGGTTGAACTTCATGATTGCTTTGCGACCGCGGAGATTCTTCACTATGAAAATCTCGGCCTGTGTAAAGACGGGGAAGCGGGGCGGATGATTGATTCAGGTGAAGTTGCCCTGGGTGGTCGCGTGCCGGTTAATGTTTCTGGCGGACTATTATCAAAAGGGCATCCTCTGGGGGCGACAGGTATTGCCAATATTTATGAGGTAAGCACACATCTGCGAGGCGAGGCGGACAAGCGGCAGGTCGACGGGGCTAGATTAGGCATGACCCATGTGATCGGTCTGGGTTCAGCCTGTGCTATCCACATTCTTGAAAAGGTAGCATAATTCCCGCGCATCTGAAGACTCAGGAACAAAGGGCCGGAAATCGGCCCTTTTTTTGGCGACACGGCTGATTTTTGCAAATACTTTTATCCTCGGAATTCTGAATAACTCATGCGTATCGGCGTCGTCAGTGATACTCACAATAATCTCAAAAACTGCCACAGGATCGTTGAAATTTTCAATAGTATTGACCTCGATCGGATTGTGCATACCGGAGACATAACCCAGGCCAAGACCATGGAGGTTTTTTCAAGGCTGGCGACGCCAATGGTAGGTGTCTACGGCAATAATGATCTGGAACGAGAAGATCTCGTCGCAGCCGCGGCACAATTTCAATTTGAATTCGTCGACCCTCCGTTGACCCTCTCATGGGCTGGGCGCAGGGTTGTTATCGTCCATGATCCACTGGAGCTTGATCAGGTCAGTAGTGACGACTACGATTTGATCCTGCATGGACACACCCACCGAAAAACTCTTGAACGCACATTAAATCAACTGACTTTCAATCCAGGGGAGTGCGCGGGTATGATGCCTGGAATGAACGCGGTTGGCCTGGTCGATTTGCGTGACCTCAGTGCGGAGATTATTAACTTCTAAACTCATGACAGAACCAACACCTTATTCGTTAATGGCGGAACTCGAGAGAGTCAAAGGGAAAGGATTGCCCCCGGTTCATTTGTGGCATCCAGACGTCGTCACAAAAATAGACATGAGGGTGCACGCCGACGGGACGTGGTATTACATGGGTTCCCCCATAGAACGCAGGCGTCTCGTACGGTTGTTTTCAACAGTGCTCCGTCGCGAGGGTGAGCAGTATTTTCTCGTCACGCCCGTAGAAAAATGTCTGATTGAGGTTGAAGACGCACCTTTTCAGGCGGTTCTGCTGGAAGTGATGGGGCAGGGGAAATCCCAGCAATTGAAGTTCACAACCAATATGGCTGAAGAAGTCATTGTCGATGCTGACCATCCGCTGCGCTTTGAAATTGACTCAGCAACCGGCGAACCTTCACCTTATGTCCTGGTTCGTGACTCACTTGAAGCCAGGCTAAATCGGAGCGTCTACTATCATCTGGCAGAGCTGGTTGTCAGTGATATCCCTTCCTTCGAGTCAAAAAGTAAGTGGCTGGGTGTCTGGAGCAGTGCGATCTTTTTTCCAATTCAACCTAATGAATCCTAGTATTGCTGCTGGTCAAGCCGCCTGATCCCCAATTTTTCGTTGAACTTTTACAGGGTCTGCAAACTGATAGCTACACCCGGGAGGAAGTGGTTTCCTGGCAGGAAGCCGTAGTATCCGAATGTGGCTGGCGGGTTCCGCTGTCGGTCGAACAGGGATTCTGGTATTTCTATTCGCTTGCCTACCTGCTGGTACCCGGCATTTTTGATGAACCCGGGTTTTTCATCCGCAATGCCGATATTCAGGAATATCTGCTTGATATAGACCTTGTGGCCGGTGACTTTGAACGTCCTGGGCTGCGACACTTACGCGCCCATGAGCTTGATCGCGAGGCAATACGCTGGCCGCTGAAGGTGATCAGCGCAAATCAGGGATCGCGCTGCACGAACGAGACAGGTGCATTACCAACTGTCCGGGGAATTTTTGAACAAGGTGATGCACTCGTAGAACATACTCACCTGGAATTTATGGACGTTACCTACCTTATCGTTCGCGAATATCGTGAGTATGGTGAAGAGGCGATGATTCTCGGCACGGACAGGGATGAGCAGAAACTGGCGAAATTTATCGCCGCCATTGAGTTTTAAGGAACAGCGTCGGTTGGCTCGGGCTGCGGGTCGACGGTCTCATTGTCGCGAAAGAAGGTGACCACTTCGATATAGGAGTGATCACCGAGGTTGATTGCGCGGTGCACTTCTGGCTGGGGATCGTCCCAGTCCACTGAACCGGTTGTCAGCTCGAATTCAGTGATCTGGCCCGAGGCTCTGTATTCAATGCCAAGCCGCGAGCCGCTGACAACCACCGAAAGGCGTCGGCAACTGTCGCTATGCCAGATTGTTTTTTCCCCGGGAAGCAAGGTCATCTTCCGGACGACAAGATCGGGATTCTCGGTAATGGTCTCGATCACCATGGGCAATTTTACATATTGCCGTAATTGGGTCCGCCCGTGCCCTCGGGCACAACCCAGTTGATATTCTGCGCCGGATCCTTGATGTCGCAGGTTTTACAATGGATGCAGTTTTGCGCATTGATCTGAAACTTCTTGCCCCCATCGGCCTCCTCGATCACCTCATAGACACCGGCAGGGCAATAACGTTGTGCGGGTTCATCATAGAGGGGGAGATTTGAATGAATCGGAACATTGGGATCGACCAGTTGTAGATGGCAGGGCTGGTCTTCCTCGTGGGACGTGTTGGTGATAAACACTGATGAAAGTTTGTCGAAGGTGATTTTGCCATCGTATTTGGGATAAATCGGTTTCTCAGCTTTGCTGGCGAGCATCAGTTTTGCGTGATCCGGCTTTGAATCTTTCAGCGTGAACGGCAAGTGCCCCCGGAAAATATACTGATCGACCCACGCGAAGGCTGCTCCCATGAACAGGCCGAGTTTGTGTTGTGCCGGCATGGTATTACGGGCGCGATACAATTCATCAAACAACCAGGAGTTCTCAAAGGACGTCGTGTAGCCATCCAGTATTTCCCCGCCGGCTCCGCCGTTGCTTAAGGCTGTGAAGACAGCTTCGGCAGCGAGCATGCCGGACTTCATGGCGGTGTGAGTACCTTTTTGCTTCAGGTTGTTCAGGAATCCCGCATCATCTCCAACCAGCAATCCACCGGGCATAACCAGTTTTGGCAGTGCCTGCAGGCCGCCTTTAACAACTGCACGAGCGCCGTAGGCGACGCGAGTGCCACCTTCAAGCGTATTTTTGATCAGCGGATGTTGCTTGTAGCGCTGGAATTCATCGTAAGGGCTTAAGTGCGGATTACGGTAGCCAAGATCAATGATCAGCCCCACCGTGACCTGGTTGTTTTCCAGGTGATAGAGATAGGATCCACCCAGAGTCTGGCCCGGGAAATGTCCCAGCGGCCAGCCTACCGTATGGACAACCTTACCCGGGATATGCTTCCCGGGTTCAACGTCCCACACTTCCTTGAACCCGATGCCGTAGTGCTGGGTATCCGCGTGCTCACAGAGATTGAATTTTTCCATCATCTGTTTGCCAAGATGACCGCGGCAGCCCTCGGCGAAAATCGTGTATTTTGCGTGAAGCTCGTAACCGGCAGCATAGGTCGATTTGTGGTTACCATCGGCGCCGACGCCCATATCCCCGGTCGCAATACCTTTGATAGAGCCATCCTCGTTGTACAGGACTTCACTGGCAGCGAATCCAGGGAAGAGATTTACCCCCAGTTCTTCAGCCTGCTCGCCGAGCCAGCGGCAAAGATTGCCAAGACTGACCGCGTGATTGCCCTCATTATGCAGGGCGGGCGGTACAAACAGAGATGGCATTCGCATGCCTTGACGATCATCGACAAGATAGTAAACGTCATCCTCGGTGACCGGATTATTGAGGGGTGCGCCCATGGCACGCCAGTCGGGGAATAACTCGTTGAGCGCTCGTGGTTCGACCACCGCACCTGACAGAATGTGGGCACCAATCTCTGAGCCCTTCTCGACCAGGCAGACACTCAGTTCTTCACCTTTCTCAAGCGCTAGCTGCGAAAACCGGATAGCACTCGCGAGGCCTGACGGGCCACCGCCGACAACTACCAGGTCAAATTCCATGGATTCTCTCTCCACGTGTCTACACTCCCTGATCCAGGTGAAAAAACTGTGCGTATTGTATGAAAACTCACTGCCTAAAGGAAATCACTCAAATCTATGGTGGCGGATAATCAATTTCACGAATTTTCGTCGGAACACCCGAAAAACAAGACTCCGGCGCGATTTCGGGAACAATCCGGGACGCTTGATTACTCGCAGGTAAACCGGCAGAATACGCGCTTTTCGCAACAGCCCCGCACACGAATATTTGTTGTCCGGCAATTTGTCTGGTAACGCAAAGATGGGTGCGAAATCCCTGACCATTTCTAATCACGAGCAGAGGAATTGCATGAAAGTTCTCGTAGCTGCCAAACGTGTCGTTGACTATAACGTGAATATTCGCGTGCTTAGTGACAACACCGGCGTAGATTTAAATAATGTCAAGATGTCGCTTAACCCATTCGATGAAATAGCCATCGAAGAAGCAGTCAGGCTTCGCGAAGCTGGTACCGCAGAGGAGGTGATTGTGGTCTCCGTTGGTACGAGTGCCTGCCAGGAACAAATCAGGACAGCGCTCGCACTAGGCGCAGATCGTGGCATTCTGGTAGAAACTGACGAGGACATGCAGCCGCTGGCAATCGCCAAGGTATTGAAGGCAATTGTCGATAAGGAACAGCCATCGCTGGTCATAGCAGGTAAACAGGCGATTGATGGTGATAACTCTCAGACAGGTCAGATGCTGGCAGCTTTGGCCGGCCTGGGGCAGGCGACTTTCGCCTCGCAACTGGTTATGGGCGATGGCGAAGCAACGGTAACACGGGAAGTAGACGGTGGTGCGGAAACAATCACCGTCAAGCTGCCGGCAATCCTTACCACTGACCTCCGATTGAACGAACCCCGCTATGCATCATTACCCAACATCATGAAGGCCAAGAAAAAGCCCATTGATGTTTATACCCCCGAAGATCTGGGTGTGGATGTCACGCCGCGAGTTAAAACCCTTAAGGTTGAACCACCCGCATCACGTAAGGCGGGCATTATCGTTGAGTCGGTAGAAGAACTGGTCGACAAACTAAGAAATGAAGCGAAGGTGATCTCATGAGTATCCTGGTTATAGCAGACCATGACAATGCATCAGTTAAGCCATCCACGCTGGTAACAATCGCAGCTGCTGAGGCAATTGGTGGTGATATCGACGTCCTGATCGCCGGGTCCGGGGCCGCTGATGCTGCCGCTGCCGCCGCAAAGATAGCCGGTGTCACCCGGGTTTTACTCGCAGACAATGCTGCCTATGCACATGACCTTGCTGAAAATATTGCAGAATTGGTTGTGGCCCTGGGCCCGGACTATTCCCACATAATGACAGCGACCACAACTTCCGGGAAAAATTTTCTGCCCAGGGTTGCAGCGTTACTGGATGTTGCCCAGATTTCAGACATTAGCGGTGTTGTTAGCGCCGACACGTTCGAGCGACCCATTTATGCAGGCAATGCTATTGCCACGGTTCAGTCGAGTGATGCAATCAAGGTCCTGACTGTCCGGGGTACAGCATTTGATCCAGTAGCTGCCGAGGGTGGAAGTGCGACGATTGAAAACGTGGATATCGTTAAAGACCCAGGGTTGTCGAGTTTTGTCAAAGAGGAAATTGTCAAGCTTGAACGCCCGGAACTGACTGCGGCGAGCATCATCATTTCCGGTGGCCGGGGTATGCAGAACGGCGAAAATTTTGCCCTGCTGGAATCGGTTGCCGACAAACTTGGCGCGGCTATTGGTGCATCGCGTGCAGCGGTTGATGCAGGATTTGTCCCGAACGATATGCAGGTTGGGCAGACGGGTAAAATTGTTGCCCCTGACCTCTACATTGCAGTGGGAATTAGCGGCGCCATTCAACATCTGGCGGGCATGAAGGACAGTAAGGTAATTGTGGCCATTAACAAGGACGAGGATGCGCCAATTTTCCAGGTTGCTGACTATGGACTGGTTGCGGACCTGTTTAAGGCCGTACCCGAGTTGGATTCGATGTTGTAGTCGGTCCAACTGCCAGGTTAAGACAAATCGGAAAGGGGAGAAATCCGCTTTTTTTTGTGGCTGGGTTTACTTAAATGGCCTGGTGATTCACCGGCTTTTTTTGTGACACATAGATAATGGAGGTCATGTTGCGTCGAACGACGCCGCCGAATTGCTCGTCGGCAACCCTGGTGAGCGCATCGAGGGTCGATGCTTTTTCGTCTGGAGGCAATCGGCTGATGGGAGAAAAGGTGCTGTAAAGGCCGCGCATGTCGGCGCTGCTGAGGTCAAGATACCACTTGAACATCTCGTACACCGGCGCTTTAAAAATATTGCCACGTTGTAACTCCGCACAACGAGCTTCAGTATCGAGCGCGAATGGCACTTCACTGGAACCTTCCGAAGGTGACTGGGCGAGATGACCAAGGATGGTTTGGGTTGCTTCATGGAAGTCATCGTGTTGCTCGAGATCCTGAAAACAGTTCCACCAGATTGCAGACCAACCGCCGGGACTCAGGCAGCGACCCAGATTGTTGACCCGATTGCGCGACGTGAGCCAGTGATAACTGGTCGCTGCTGTCAGCAGGTCAAAAACAGCGCTCGTCCGATTAGAAAATTGTTCGAATGACTCGTAGCATATTTTTATGTCTACACGGGGAAAACCGCGCGCCAGCGGCTCGAGCACAGCTGCGAATCGTTTGTCCGGCTCGATCATTGTCAGTGGATTTGCGCCTAACCCGATGAGGCGCCTCGTTGCTAGTCCGTTGCCGGATCCGATCTCGGCGGTGCAGGTTTCCGGGGCCAGTCCCGTGTGATGAACAAGAAATTCGAATAATGCGTCCGGATAGGGCGGACGGACGCGGTCATAGGCCGCAATATCCCCGGCAAACAATCTCCTCCCAGCCTCGGCAGCAATACGCTCTTCCATGGAACTCCCAGCCTAATGGATCACAACTTCGTGCCTGGCCAACAACTGGAGAAATTGCGTGGTGCCAGCCTGAAGATCAAATTGTTCCGCTTGCATACCGGCCTGCCGTGCTGCCGCAACATTTTTCAGCTGATCATCAACAAACAATACCTGTGTCGGAAGCTCATCCAGTTGTTCAAGAACATGGTCAAAATAAGCAGCCGCTGGCTTCGCGTGGCCGATTTCACAGGAATAAAATAACCGGTCAAACTGGTGTTGATAACCAAGCTCGTTGCGCATGTAATCGGCGCGATATTGCTGTTGGTTGGTAGCCAGCGCTACCTGGTACCCGGTATCACGCAGGTGGCGAACTACATCCAGCACAGGCCGGCAGACTTCTATTTTTGTCCATAAATCCAGCGCCGTAGTAAAGCTCACCTCAGACCCCCACCGTGCGAGCACAGCTTTCAGGGCCGGTTGAAAGTCATCGCAGCCAGTGAGGCAAGGGGACTCCGCGGCAAAAATGTCCGCGAGGAAGGCTTCCGGCTTATCGGAATCGCTGATGAGCGATTCCACTCTGGACAGCCAGCCGGGTGGCGTTGATTGCACAACGCCGTCCGCATCAAGCAGGACAGTCCGGATGGCCATTGTTCAGGGTGTTCCCAGTTTTACTTCTCCTGTGCCAGCCACTCATCGTCGCTGTCCTCAGAAATATCCGCGAACAATGGGGTCGAGAGATATCGCTCGCCGGTATCGGGTAGCATGACGCAGAAAGTGGATCCCGGCGCCGCTTCTGCGGCAATCGAGAGTGCTGCGGTCATGGTTGCACCACTGGAAATTCCACAGAATATGCCTTCTTCAGCCGCCAGTTTCCGGGCGGTCGCCATGGCCGCGTCATCATTCACCGGGACAAGTTGATCTATTACGCTGGCGTCCAGGACGCTGGGTACAAAATCAGGCGTCCAGCCCTGAATCTTGTGCGGCGCCCAGTCGTTGCCGGACAAC
Source organism: Gammaproteobacteria bacterium (assembly GCA_021773555.1). Taxonomy (GTDB): domain Bacteria; phylum Pseudomonadota; class Gammaproteobacteria; order Pseudomonadales; family Azotimanducaceae. Next base: position 101,221 of record JAJFKA010000124.1, on the reverse strand, counting down.
ATTGCGGCACTCTCGGGTTCAGCACCGATAATTTTGATTTCGGGTCGAGCGACCTTCAGCACCTGCCCGACACCCGTAATCGTACCCCCGGTACCCCAGCCGCTGACAAAATAGTCGAGTTGTTCACCGGCAAAATCTCTCAATATTTCCGGTGCGGTGGTATTCCGGTGATAAGCCGGGTTGGCGGGATTGTCGAATTGTCTCGCCAGAAACCAGCCGTGTTGCCTGGCCAGAGCTTCTGCACGTTTTACCATTCCACTGCCTCGCTCAGCCGCCGGTGTCAGGATAACTCTGGCACCCAGTGCTTTCATGATTTTTCTGCGTTCCACCGAAAAGGTTTCGACCATGGTAGCAACAAAAGGGTAGCCCTTTGCCGCACACACCATAGCAAGCGCAATCCCGGTATTTCCGGAGGTCGCTTCGATGACAGTCTGCCCGGGACTGAGCTGGCCGCTTTTCTCTGCGTCCTCGATGATGGCGATGGCGAGGCGATCTTTAACTGAGGCCAGCGGGTTAAATGCCTCGAGTTTTGCATAGATGTTCTGGTTGGCAGGTCCCAGATGGTTGATTTTTACAATCGGCGTATTGCCGATGGTTTCCAGGATATTGTTATAGCGCATGGTTGTGCTTCCTGTGAATTAACGTGTTGGCAGCTTATGGAAAAACGCAGGCGGTGTCGAGACGGTACGTGGCCTTAACTGCCCCACGCTTATCAATGTGCTCGTGACCTAAAAGCGTTTGGCGGTATACCAGTTAACGTCCTTGGCCGTCTGCTCGACCTGGTGCACAACGTCCAGAATGAGCGTGAACAACGCCATTCTGATGAGTACACCATTGTCAGTCTGGCGAAAAATCGCAAGATTAGGGTTTTCATTGAGATCGTTATCCAGCTCATTTGCCTCTTCGCGAGAATCTCGTGGCAGGGGGTGCATGATGACGGTATTGGGTTCGCAGTTTTCTGTATAGATTGACTGGTTCAGACGGAACAGGCCCCGATACTTGTCGGCGTCCTGCTGGCTGGGAAAACGCTCTTCCTGGGTACGGGTCACATAAAGGATATCGGCGCCCCGGATACCCGCCTGCAGATCTCCAGATTCGATGACCTGGTGGCCCGCGGTTCGAATGCCGTCAAGATATTCATCTGAGAGCCGCAGTTCAGGTGGGGATACCAGCATGAACTGGATGTCACTGTAAAGGGACAGGAGTTTGCACAGGGAATGTACCGCGCGGCCGTAGCGCAAGTCACCTACCAGGGCAATTCGAAGCTGGTCGATGCCTTTGCCCCGTGCCGCCATTTCTTTTCTGATGGTATAAAGGTCTAGCAGAGCCTGACTGGGATGTTCATTGGCTCCGTCACCTCCGTTGATCACCGGGACCCGGCTTGCCGAGGCGAATTCCTCTACCGAACCCTCCTGTTGATGACGCATGACAATCATATCGCTGTAACCACTTAATACGCGCGCGGTGTCGTAAAAGGATTCTCCTTTGGCAATGGCGGAAGTCTTCACTTCGGTTGTTTCGCGAACCTCACCGCCGAGCAGGTTCCACGCACATCCGAAGCTCACTCTGGTGCGGGTGCTGGGCTCGAAAAACATGTTGCCGAGAATGGCACCTTCAAGCACCCGTGTTACCCGTTGTCGGTGCGCGTACGGCGCCATATCGTCAGCCACATCGAACACCTGCTCGATTGCCGAACGGTCAAACTGGGAAACGGAAAGGATGTGGCTGCCGACAAAATTCATATGCGGATTATGTCATAAGTTTAACTAGCGGATACCTGGGCGTGGAGCTTGGTAGGTAATGTCAGGAGCAGATTACGCATCCATTGATTGGCCTGGTCCTTATCAGTGCTTTCATGCCAGTAAAGATAGGATTCGAGATTGGGTACTTCGAAGGGCAGTGACAGATATCTGGCGGGAGCGTTGTTGACAATAAAGTCTGCAAATATTCTCGGTACCGTCAGTGCGAGTTCTGTCCGGGTTACGAGTTCCGGCGTCGCAAAGTAATGTTGTGTGCGTAAAGCAATATTGCGCTTTTGGCCCATCTTGCCAAGGGTGAGGTCTACCTGACCGAGTCCACCTCGGCGTGACGAAATGTGAATATGTTTGAGTGCCAGATAGGTGTTTAGGTCCATGTTTTCGTTGACCAGAGGGTGGCTCTTGTGGACCACGCAAACATGCGGATGAGAAAACAGCGGTGCCTGCCTTATCTGGGGATCAGGAATCATGGGAATGTCGATTGCGAGGTCCAGGTTTCCCGATGCGAGTTCAATATTCATATCCCGACGGTGAACATGGTAACAATCGATCGAGATAAGCGGGGCCTCGTTTTTAATGCGGCTAAACAGCCAGGGTAAGATGATTGCCTGAGACAGGTCCGTCATCGAGACGCGAAAACGTTTATCCGAAACCATTGGATCGAAGGTTTCGCTTTCCTGGACACTGGAACGAATCAGTCCAAGCGCCTGTCTGACTGAACCGATGATGTTTTGTGCGACCGGCGTCGGCACCATGCCTTCGGCAGTTCGAACAAACAAGGGGTCATCGAACAGGTTGCGCAACCGGGAGAGAGAATTTGACACTGCTGGTTGGGTAATCCCGATTATCTCGCCTGCCCGGGTCAGGTTCCCCTCTGTATAGATTGCATCGAAGACGACAAACAGATTGAGGTCTACATCACTCAATTTCATGTCGCTATCCTGCTAATATTGATGATCATCAAATTCGGTCCGGGTGCAAGCTGTATCATCCTTCTGAATCAGTGTTTTAGATTTTCATAAACGATAGTTATGGTAAAACGAATTTGTTAATGATGGAATCCATTACGTTAATAATTCCAAAAGCGCCCTGTATTATTCGTTTTGGATTGCTCGAAATTTTTTTGAAGAACTAAAAATGTTTTCATTAGTGTATATTAAACAACAACATAAAACATATTATTAATCCAAACCATGATGAAAGAAGATGTCTGAGCTCGCTAACATTCCACGCCTGCCATTCGGGTTCGCTAAACGCCATGAGGTAATTCTGGTGCCAGATGAGAACTCCGGACTGGCGGTGTTGCATAAAAACAGGTTAAGCCTGCAGGTTTTCGCTGAGGTCTCACGATTCGTGCCGGAAGCGCTGAGCTTTCGGCAGGTCGATGGGCCAACCTTTGACCGCAATCTGTCGCTGGCCTACGAGAATGATTCCGGCGAAGCCATGCAGATGATCGAAGACCTTGGGGAGGGTATGGATCTGGGCAGTATTGCGGATCTTATTCCTGAAACCGGGGATTTGCTGGAACAGGAAGATGACGCACCCATTATCAAACTGATCAACAGTCTGCTGACCGAGGCCGTTAAGGTAGGTGCATCGGACATCCATGTTGAAACCTACGAGTCCAGACTGGTTATTCGCTTCAGGGTTGACGGGATGTTGCGCGAAGTCGTCAGTCCCCGCCGCAAGCTCGCGCCCTTGCTGGTGTCCAGGATTAAGGTCATGGCACGACTGGATATTGCTGAAAAGCGGCTGCCACAAGATGGCAGAATTTCGGTAAAGGTTGGTGGCAAGGAGGTAGACGTCCGGGTGTCGACGATCCCGGCAAGTAACGGTGAACGCGTCGTGATGCGTCTGCTCGATAAGCAGGAAGGTCGACGCGATCTTGGCCATCTGGGTATGAGCGAGCAGGATCTTAAGAATATGGCAGCCCTGGTCGCCAAGCCGCACGGTATTATTCTGGTAACCGGACCCACCGGTTCGGGTAAATCGACAACCCTGTACGCTTGCCTCGACAAACTCAACGACCGAAGCCGAAACATACTGACAGTAGAAGATCCGATCGAATATGACGTTGAAGGTGTTGGCCAGACACAGGTTAATACCAAGGCAGATATGACATTTGCCAAGGGTTTGCGGGCAATTCTTCGTCAGGACCCGGATGTGGTTATGGTGGGTGAGATTCGTGACTATGAAACCGCCGATACATCAGTACAGGCAAGTCTGACCGGTCACCTGGTGTTATCGACGATTCACACCAATACCGCGGTAGGTGCGCTGACCCGACTCGAAAACATGGGTGTCCAGCCCTATTTACTGAGTAACAGTGTGATTGGTCTGGTGGCTCAGCGTCTGGTGAGGACGTTGTGTAAAGCCTGCAGCGAATCTTACGAAGCTGATGATTATGAATGTGAGTTTTTGAAGGTCGATCCGTCGGGTCCTCCAACCCTGCACCGGGCGATTGGTTGTGATCAATGTGCGCATGAGGGTTATAAGGGCCGTGTCGGAATCTACGAGGTTGTGCTGGTGGATGATGAAATGCGCCGTATGATTCATAGCGGCGCTTCCGAACTTGATCTGGAGGAGCGCGCCAGAACCCGCACGACGGGAATTCGTGAAGATGGCAGATCAAAAATTCTGGCGGGCATGACGACGATAGACGAGGTCATCAGGGTAACGATGGAAGACTAGTGGCCGCATACGAATACAAGGCGCTGACAGTTCAGGGACGCGAAGAGAAAGGGGTTCTTGAAGCAGACAGTTCTCGACAGGTTCGGCAGATATTGAGGGACCGGGGTTTGTCCCCACTGGATGTCGTCGTCACGAGTGATAATCGGGCCGGCAGTGCAACCGACGTCTTCGCCACCTGGTTCAAACCTTCGCTCTCGGTGAGTGAACGGGCGCTGTTGACGAGACAACTGGCGACCTTGATTGCGGCGGGACTACCGATCGAGGAGGCCCTGCTTGCGGTATCGAAACAGTCGGAACGGCAGAAAACCCGCGGTCTGCTGCTGACAGTGCGTTCCAAGGTTTTAGAGGGGTTCTCTCTGGCAAACGCACTGGCAGAGTACCCCGCAGCGTTTCCTAACCTGTATCGGGCGACTGTCGCTGCGGGCGAGTCCGCAGGACACCTGGATCTGGTATTGCGCAGACTTGCCGATTTTACTGAAAGCCAGCAGCAGTCCCGGACCAGGATCCAGCAGGCGATGGTCTACCCCGTGATTCTGTTTGTTTTGACGGTAGCGATTCTCGGTGGGTTATTGGGGTATGTGGTGCCGGATATTGTGGAAGTGTTCGCAGATACTGGCCAAAAATTACCACTACTGACGGTGATGGTAATTGCGACTAGTGACTGGGTTGCTTCCTGGGGCTTGTTTGCGGCCCTGCTGATCTGTCTTGGAGTATTCGGCGTGACTCGACTGCTCCGGATTCCGTCAATTCGGATGGCGTATGATCGTCAGCTGCTGCACCTGCCGTTGATCGCGAAAATGAGTCGCGGTTTTAACGCTGCGCAATTCGCCAGCACGCTCAGCATCCTTTCCAGAAGTGGTGTGCCCCTGGTAGAGGCACTGCGTATTGCCGGGGAAGTTGTCTCTAATTCCTGGCTAAAAGACAAAGTCAGGGAGGCCACGGTCAAAGTCAGCGAGGGTTCCAGCCTGCAGTCTGCGCTGGAGCAGAGCGGTTATTTCCCCCCGATGATGCTTTATATGATTGCCAGTGGTGAGGCTAGTGGCGAACTCGACGATATGCTCGGCCGGGTCGCAGATCATTTACAACAGGATGTGGAAGTTCTGATGAATATATTGCTGAGTCTGTTTGGTCCACTGATGTTAATTGTGATGGGGGGTGCGGTGTTCACCATTGTCATGGCCATCCTGCTGCCGATCATCAACCTCAATCAATTGGTCGCCTAGTCATGCGTATCAATTTCAATATCGCTAAGATAGCGGTTGGATATGAAGTTTCCGGAGAAACCATGCGCGCGCCACATATGAGAGGTTTTACACTAATTGAAATAATGGTGGTGGTCGTTATCCTCGGGGTCCTTGGTGCGTTAATTGTGCCAAATATCATTGGTCGTCCGGATGAAGCGCGGGTAACCGCGGCAAAGAGCGATATTCAGCAGATTGGCAGTGCGCTGGAGCTCTATCGTCTGGATAACGGCGTCTACCCAAGCAGTGATCAGGGCCTGGACGCACTCGTCGAAGAACCCAGCGGATTTCCGGAACCGCGCAACTGGAATCCCGATGGTTACCTGAAGAAGCTCCCGGTGGACCCGTGGGGAGAGCCTTATCTTTATTTCAGCGAAGATCGGACCATCGAAGTGTACTCGTTTGGCGCTGACCTGAAGGATGGCGGCGAAGGGTTTGACAAAGATCTGCATCTGTCGGAGTTGTGACGTGCGGGCGCTCGTAAATAGAATCGGCTGCACCTTGTGCCGCAACCAGACCGGCTTCACGCTGATCGAAATACTGCTGGTTTTACTGATCGTCACTATCATGAGTGGACTGGTAGTAATTAACCTGCCGTCGTTTGCGAGCGATGGTGACATTGATGATGAGAGCGACAGGATGCGCGCGGTGATTGAAATGGCACGGGATGAAGCGCTGGTCACTGCGGAGGAATTTGGCATGCGACCTTCGCGCACGGGCTATGAGTTCTTTATCTATGATGAGATTAACCAGTCCTGGACACTTGTGGATGAGGCACCTTTCAAGCAGCGAGCGCTTCCGCAAGGGTTCACACTCACACTGCGAGTTGAAGGTGATGAGCTACAACTGGGTAATGAAGGGGCACCACCTTTGCTGATACTCTCCAGTGGTGAAATGACAGCGTTCGAGCTTTCGATTTCCTCCGGTCAGACTCCCGCTGTAATCCGTACCTTGCGCGCTGATGGCTACGGTGGACTCGACTGGCAGTCTGATGAGGATCGTTAGTCGATCTCACAGTCGGGGTTTTACGCTGCTGGAGATAATGATTTCCCTGGCAATTTTCTCCGTGGTTGCGAGCGCGCTGGTTCGAAATACATCACTGGCGGTCCGGCAGACAGCGATTGTTAACGAGCGAACACTGGCCTGGTGGGTTGCAGAAAACCATCTTAACGAATTACGCGCCTCCCCACGTGTGGCAGGAAACTATCCGGCAATCGGCACACAACGTTCAAGCGTCACCATGAGTGACCGTGAATGGGAACTGGTTTCTACGGTTCGAGCGACGGAAAATGAAGATATGCGGCGAATAGTTGTGACTGTCTACAAAGCGGACGACTCGACGGTTCCGGTCGTTGCGTTGGACGGATTCTTCGGAAAACACTGATGAAAGCGGTGACCGGATTCACATTGATTGAAGTGCTGGTGGCAATGGCGATTTTCGCCGTTCTGGGCGTCAGTGCGCATCAGATGCTTCGCACGATGATTGATACTCACCAGGCGACACGCAGCAGTAGTGCCGCTTACGGCGGACTTGTCCGTACTTTCACACTGCTGGATCGGGATTTCTCCCAGCTTGTTCAACGACCGGTAAGGGATGAGTATGGGGAGACCCTCCAGGCGCTGCAGGTAGGAGGGGGACAATACGATGTCGAATTCACCCGTACCGGCTGGAATAATCCGGCACAATTATCAAGAAGTTCTCTGCAACGGGTTGCCTATTCGGTCGAGGACGAAAAGCTGTCCCGGCATTTCTGGCTGGTACTCGACCGGGCGGAGGATTCGGAACCCATCAGCCAGGTTCTGCTTGACGAAGTCAGCGGTTTTACAGTGAATCTGCTGGACGATGAAGGTGATACGGTCGATGTGTGGCCGGTGCGAGAGGATCAACCCGGACTCCCAGGTGCGGTTGAGGTCACGATTGAAACAACTTATTTAGGCACGATTCGGAAGGTGTTCACGCTAACCGCAATGCCAAAAGCAATAACCCACGTACCGGTCGACGCCGGTGGCGATCTGAGCGAAACAGCAGATCCTGAACTCGACGGGCAAACGCGCGGGAACGAACGATAGTGACCAGAATAATGACACCCGGTCGAGGGCAAAGTGGCGTTGCTTTGATCACTATTCTACTCATCGTGTTTATTGCTGCGGCACTCGGCGTGGAAATGGCACGCGATCAGAATCAGGCGATTCAAAAAGCGCGCCACTATTTTACGCGAAGCCAGGCCGCCCAGTATGCCGTGGGTGGTGAGGAACTGGCCCGACAGATACTGTGGGAGGATTTCAATAGCGGCGCCGTAAAAGACCACCAGGCAGAGTTGTGGGGCGCCTCGGATCTGCAATTCGAGTTTGAAAATGGCGTCGTGAATATCGAAATAGAGGATCTGAGTGGTCGCCTGAATATCAATAATCTCGCCAGCCCCGGGAGTTCCGGAGAACTTGCCCGGGTGCGCTTTGCTAATCTGCTCGCTCAATTGGGAATTGATCTGGTGTATGTCGATCGAATAGCCGATTGGGTGGATGCGGACGCGACCGCACGGCAGCTAGGGGCGGAAGACTATGCCTATCTCGGCCTGGAACGGCCCTATCGATCCGGTAATCAACTGATGGTGGATGCTAGTGAGCTTCGGTTGTTGCTGGATATGGACACCGAAATTTTCAATGCGCTTGCCCCTTACGTAGCAGCGCTTCCGGATATGGAATCGAAACTCAATATCAACACTGCATCACCAGTGGTGTTACAGGCCTTGTCATCTGAATTGAGTCTGGATGGTGCGGAACGTCTCGCGCAGTCCAGGGTTGACGAGGATGGGTTCGATTCAACAACGGAATTTCTGCAACTTCCCGATGTTGCCGGAATGGGAATTATCGAGGCAGGTCTTGGTGTACAATCCATGTTTTTTGAGGTGCGTACCATCGCACGGTACGAAGACCGATTCGCGTACCTGACGAGTGTCATTCAACGGGACCCGGTCAATGGTGAGATAATAGTGATTTACCGTAATTCGAGCAAAAAGATCCTTCCCGTCATACGAAGCGATGACAGCGATTCCGGGAATGCCCGTAGTGGCTGAAAACCTTACCGTTAGAATTGTCGATACCGACCTGGAATGGCTACTACTGGATGATGTCTCCGGTATCGTGCGCCTGCGTGGCCAGGGCGACTGGGGAGTGTTCGAGGACCTGATCCGTGAATTCGAGTGGCAGGGAGAGACCAGGATTCTGATCGCCGGTGAAAAAGTGCTGCTGACAGAAGCCAACATCCCCAGTCAGCAACAACGACAGATCCAACAGGCACTGCCGTTCGCTGTTGAAGAGCAACTGGCCGTAGACGTGGAAAGCTGCCATTTCGTTCAGGGTGAACGCAAGCCCGAGGGAATGCTGCCGGTCCTCGTGATATCAAGGCAGTATTTGCGAGACGTGCTGGACAGGTTTGGCTCCATTGGGTTGTCCCCCGAGTATGTCGGCGTTGATTTGCTCCAGCTGGTCCGACCTCCAGCCGGAATCAATATTATGATTGATGGCCAGAGAGCGCATCTGTTAACCGCCGAACTTCGCGGGGCTTCTACAGAACTACAGCACCTGGGTTTTTGCTTCGAGTTGATAGATGACCAGGAAAATGGACCGGTCAGCGTGACGCTGCATGAACATGACCGCTCGGTTTCGGAACGGTTCGTGGCAGAAATTGAGGCAGGATCCTCCTCGCCAGTGACACTATCGGTTTTGGATGCACCGCCCCTTGAAACAATGTGCCGAGGGTATCGCGGCACTATGAATCTGTTGCAAGGTGAGTTTCGAGTTCAAAAAAAAAGAACGTCATCAGAAGGCTGGAAAGTTGCAGCCATTCTCACCGGAGGCGCAATCCTGATTCACCTGATGCTAAGTCTGGGCGAGGGATTGTTTCTCAGCCAGCGCGCGGATGGCTTTCGGCGTGAAGCGGAGGCAATGTACACAACTATCTTTCCAAATGACAGAAATGTTCAGGACCTGCGCAGGCGATGGATTGCACACCTTGGTGGTGACAATTCTGCCGAGGGGAGCCGCTTCTTATCCTTGTTCGGACAAGTTGCATCCAGACTCAACGGTTCCAAACTGGTGCTTCAGAATGTCAATTTCAACGAGAGCCGTGGAGACCTGATTTTGCAGCTTATCGGACCTCGTAGTGAGCAGTTTGTAACCTATACACAAAGCCTTGCAGAGGACGGAATAGTGGCCGAGATTGGCACGATTTCCCAGAGTGATGATGCCGTTCGCGGAAGCATTAAGATTAAAGCCAGGGAGCACCGCGAATGATGCAGCTGGTCAGCCTTGCGCAGGAACGATTTGCACAACTGCAGAAACGGGAACAATTGGCACTGGTAGTCATGGGAATTTTCTTTGCATCGCTGGCCTTTTATTTTGTCCTGGTCAAACCGATAGATGAGTTTCGGACAAGCAGCAGTGCTGCGCATGAGCGGCAAATAGAGTTATATGGATACATGAAATCCAGTGAGGCCGAGGCACGTCGCGCAGCGAGCACAGGCTCAGATCAGGCAGGCACCGGCCAGTCATTGCTAACAGATGTATCTCGCATTGCACAGCAACTGGGAATGAAGCCAAATCGGTTGCAACCCGAAGGAACCGATGCAGTAAGTGTCTGGTTCGATGGTGTCGCTTTCAACGAACTGGTGCGCATGCTCGAGCGGTTACAGTCCGAGCGGGGCATCGTTGTCCAGCAAATTTCCATCGACAGGGATGAATTACCCGGTGTTGTCCGGGCCAGAATTGTACTGCGCAGTTGAGCAGGTGGGCAGGATCGTTTGTGGAGAGGATCGTTTGTGGAGGGGATCGTGTGTTGAGACTAGCGCTGGTGATTGGATTCCTAAACCTTCAGGTGTTTGCACTTGCGGGAGAATCAGGGATCGTCAACTACCGACGATACACGCCTTTTTTTGCCAGTTCCGGACAACCAAGCGCTGAACAGTTGGAGTGGATTGCCAGGCAGGGTATTGAGCGAGTCATCTATCTTGCCTATACGGACAATGAATCAGCAATTCCCGCCGAAGACAGGATCGTTACAGGATTAGGCATGCGGTACGTGCATGTCCCTATCGACTTCGAAAATCCCACAGTGGGGGATTTCAATTTATTTACCCGTCTCATGCAACAGCAACCTATCGAGAATACGTTGGTGCACTGTCAGGTGAATTTTCGAGCAGCAACCTTCAGCTTCCTATACCGGGTGATATATCTGAAGGTGCCGATGGCAGAAGCAAAAGTCGCACTGGACAGCGTCTGGGAACCTACCCCCGTGTGGTTTGAGTTTATCAAGGTCGTGCTGCATGACCATGGGATGAGCCTGGAATGTGATGGTTGTGACTGGGGTGTGAATGAGTTTCATCAGGGCCACACAGGGAACGCCCATAGGGCGCCTGTCTGGGCAGTAATGTCGGCGGCTAGTTCAGGCCGGAAATAAACGCATCGATCACGCGCAACATACGCGGTCGCGGTGTTTCCAACAATGCTGCATGATCGCCTCCGGGTAAGACAACCCACCATTTGTTTGCATGCTTGATTGAGGAGAAAAAACTCGCCTGCGCCTCAGTTGGTGCCAGGGGATCGAATTCACCCTGTAACAAGAGGCTCGGAATGAATACCTTCGAGCCACTCAGCTCGGCCCACTGATGCAGGTCTTTGAAGTCGACCCTGACCGGGTCTGTTTTGAGTGCCGCGAGTATATAGGCATCGATCGCCGCCTGGCTGATGGCGCCAGGTGTGATGAAGTCACTGGCTGCATTCTTTGCAGTATTGGGTTGCGAAGGGGCAGTGGCTGGATACGGGTAGTCAGCTTCAGGAACATGGCGAACCGGGTCGAAGGGGTAGCCAAAGAAGATTACCGAGCTGACCAGGTCTGAATCACGCTGGACGACCAGTTGCGCGATCATAGAACCGTAGGACCAGCCAAACAGATGTGTTTCCGGACTATCCTGGCGCCGACGCATCCAGCGCAACACTTCGGCAACGTCTCTGGCAGCCTGATCGGGTGTCAGCCATCCGGATTGATCCCTGGGGGTGCCCCCGTAACCGCGCGCATCCAGAGCGAACACTGCATATCCCAGTTCGTCGAGCCCATCCATGAAGGACAGGCTCTCTCCGGGCACCTGCAGGTCGAAATTCGGCAGTGCGCTCCAGGTTCTGCCGTGCAGCAGCAATATTTGCGCTTTAGGTCTGGCCGGTGACTTCTCCCAGACAGCCAGTCGGTGTCCTGCGGAAAACACGGTATGGCGAACTGGTTCCACGGCGCCAGTAGAAGGGCTGGCGAGCACGAGCAGTGCAGCCACCAGACAATAACGTGAGAATGGAGAGGTCATCGAAGAAGTTGCTCAGGAGTAAGCGGGTAGAGTAACGTTATTCAAGGCTGTACATCCATCTTTGTATGCAAGGTTGCTAATCCTTCCTAAAAGACGACGATGGAGGTAGTAGCTATGACATTTTTGACTAGCTTCGGGAGCGAACGATATGCAGGTGAAACGATTTTCAGCGCCTCTGGGTGCGCGGATTGAGGGTGTGGACGTCCGCGCGATAAATGATTCAGTCTGGAAGGAAATCAACTCGCTGTTTTGTGAACACAAAGTACTGGTGTTTCCCGACCAGGAGCTCAAGCCTGAGGACCAGATGGCGTTCGCGCAAAAATGGGGCACTCTTGTTCGCCATCCTTACGCGGGATTGAAATCCTATCCGGACATTATTGAACTTAAAAATCCTGGCAAGCGCAAAGATATCAACCAGCACTGGCACTCGGACATGACCTACAACACCCGACCTCCAAAACTGACCATGTTGTACGCACTCGAAACACCAACGATTGGCGGTGATACCGCATTTGCGAATCAGGTTCTGGCTTATGATGACCTGTCTGCGGGTCTGCAACATACCTGTGATGACCTCGCTGCCATTCATTCGGCCGCGGGACTGGCTGCGATGTATCGCGAGTCACCAGCGGAGGCACCCAGTGCGGAACATCCGGTGGTACGGGTGCACGATGAAACCGGCAAACGCGCATTGTACGTTTGTAAAGCGTTTACCCAGCGTTTCAGGGATTGGTCCCGTCAGGAGAGTCTTGGACTGCTCGATTATCTCTATGCGCACTCGATCAGACCGGAGTACCAGGGTCGTCATCAGTGGAGCAACAATGACCTGGTCATGTGGGACAACCGCTCAGTCCTGCACTTCGCCGTGCACGATCATGCTGATGAACCGAGACGAATCCATCGTTTACAGGTAGAAGGGCCGGTACCAGGATGAAGATGAGATGAGGATGAATAATTGTCAATCTGGTAGTTCGAGTTGGATTTTGTTAGCGTAGCCACGACTTAAAATTATGGATTAGTTTCCGGGATTGAGGGAAAGATGAAGCTGGAAGAATTTCGTGCCGATACACGTGCCTGGCTTGCGGATAATTGCCCGCCGGGGGCGAGAGGACCAGGTCAGGTTTCCAATGGCAGTACTAAAATAAAAATTACCGACCCGGATACGCGGTTGTGGCTTGAACGCATGATCGAGAAAGGCTGGACTGTCCCAAACTGGCCGACAACATATGGCGGTGGCGGATTGAGTACCGCGGAATATGTGGTGTTGTTGCAGGAAATGAAAGCGATCGGCGCGCGACCGGCGTTGTCCAGTTTTGGTACCAGCATGATCGGTCCGACGTTGCTTGAGTACGGTACAGAAGAGCAAAAATTACGCCACCTGCCAAGAATTGCGCGCGCTGAAGTTGAATGGTGTCAGGGTTACAGCGAACCTGGTTCAGGCAGCGATCTCGCCAGCCTGCAAACCCGTGCTGAACTCGACGGTGATCACTATGTCATTAACGGATCGAAGATCTGGACCTCGGGGGCGCACAATGCAGACTGGATGTTTATCCTGGTGCGGACTGACAGGGATGCACCAAAACACGATGGCATCAGTTTTATGCTGCTATCCATGGATCAACCTGGTGTTACCGTAAAACCGATTAAGCTGCTCAGTGGCGAATCACCTTTTAACGAGACATTTTTTGACAATGCACTGGCCGCACGAGACGACCTGGTCGGTGAACTGAATAAGGGCTGGACGGTCGGCAAACGGTTACTTCAGCATGAGCGCTCCGGCATGGAATCGCTTGTTTCAGGCAGTACCAGTGGCGAGGATAGCGGACTGATTGATCTGGCGCGCGAGCATCTCGGCGAAGAAAATGGAAAGCTGGCTGAAGCCAGCACCCGCGATGAAATTCTTTGCTATCAGATGGACATGGAGGCTTTGCATCTGACCCAGAGGAGGGTGGTAGCAGAATCACAGGATGGTGCAACCCCCGGTCCAGCGACCTCCATTTTCAAGGTGGTGAGCACAGAACTACAACAGAAACATCTGGACCTTAAAACAAGGGTTGAGGGATCCCACGGATTCGGAATCGATCCGCACGCTTTCAGTGACCTGGAATTAGACACCATGCGCCAGTTTTTCTTTTCCCGGGCTGCATCAATCTACAGCGGTAGCAATGAAATCCAACGCAATATTATCGCCAAACGAGTCCTTGGATTACCCGATTAGGATCAGGTATGCCTAAGCTTGAAGTTTAGCGTCGCTAACCCAGGCGCCGATCAGCCAGCCTGAATCGACCACCTTGACGGCTGCGGCATTTCCCCCTTTTTCTAATATTCCGCTGAGGTAATCGGCTGCCAGTTGTGGGCTGTCAAAACCCCTGGGCAGAATGGCGACATTGTTAACACCGGGAAACAACCGGCTCGCCACCGAACCCTGTAAGTTACGATTCGAAAACATACCTCGTACAAGGCCTTCGGCACCCTCAACCGGGTGCGTGATAAATTTGTAGGGTGGCTCTTCCATCTATTTTCCTTGCGCTGTTTGTGGTGTTGGATCGGACAACCGGAAGTCGTCAATAATCAATGGGCAGTTCTGCCGTCGGCAGATTCAGGTTACGAAACTCGGTTGGGTCCAGAGTCTTGCGCAATTTCTGCAGTTCATCAGCCGCCTCTTTCTGGCGCCGCCACATGTCAGCATAACTGCCGTCGGCCGTGATGAGGTCCGTGTGCGATCCTCGTTCGATTATAGCGCCGTTATCCAGAACCAGGATTTCATCGGCGTGTACGATCGTTGACAGCCGGTGGGCAATGACCAGGGTGGTTCGGTCTCTTGACACTTCATTAAGTGCCGCCTGAATCTCACGTTCGGTTTTAACATCAAGCGCCGATGTAGCTTCATCAAGAACCAGTACAGGTGGATTCTTCAGTACTGTTCGGGCGATAGCGACGCGCTGCTTTTCGCCACCGGAGAGTTTCAGACCACGTTCACCGACGCTGGTCTGGTACCCGTTCGGCAGCGAAATAATAAATTCATGAATGCTGGCTGTCTTCGCGGCTGCAATGACCTCGTCGGCCGTGGCATCGGGTCGCCCGTACGCAATGTTGTAGAAAATGGTGTCGTTGAACAGCACAGTTTCCTGGGGAACGATTCCTACTGCAGCGCGCAGACTGGACTGACGTACGGAGCTGATTGACTGGTCGTCAATCGTGATGGCGCCCGAACGAATGTCATAAAACCGATAAAGTAATCTTGCGAGTGTTGATTTACCCGCACCGCTTGGTCCAACCACTGCTGTCGTGCGTCCGCCAGGTATCTCGAAGCTGAGTCCGTGAAGAATTTCACGGTTCGTATCGTAGCCAAACTTCACGTCAGTGAAGCAAACCGTCGCACTGGTGACATCAAGGTTACTCGCGTCCGGCTCGTCTTCTACTTCCGGAGGTAAATCCAACAGCGCAAACATGTATTCCATATCAATGAGTGCCTGCCGGATCATCCGATAGGACGATCCAAGAAAACCCAGGGGGATAAACAACTGCAGCATGAACGTGTTTAACATGACTACTTCCCCGGTTGTCAGGGTTCCGGCGGCGTAGTCCTGCAGCGCCAGCACCAGAATCGCCAGTTGACACAACACGCGCACGATCAGCTGACCGGTATTGAGAAAACCCAGGGTGTTTTGGCTTCTGACAGCGGCACCCATGTACTTCACCAGGGCGTCGTTGTAACGATCTGCCTCGTATTGCTCATTGTTGAAATACTTGACTGTTTCAAAGTTAAGCAGGGAATCCACACCGATTGTGGTTGAACGTGATTCCTGTTTGACCATCTCACGACGAAATTGAGTCCGCCATTCAGTGAACAGGAGGGTAAAACCAATATAGACAGCAACAGCCAACATGATGACCAGTACGTACTTTGGATGGTAAGCGACCGCCAAGTAGGTGCTGACGATGGCAATTTCAAACAGCGTCGGTGCGATGTTGAAGGCGAATAAACCGGTGATCTGCTGTAGCGCTCTGGTGCCACGTTCAATGGCCCGGGACAATCCGCCAGTGTGGCGATCCAGGTGAAAACGCATACCGAGTTCGTGCAGGTGGCTGAACGTCTTGAGTCCAAAAACGCGCTGTGCATATTCGGAAACAGGTACAAAAATCGCGGAACGGATTTCGGTCAGTAATCCGGGCAACAGGATCATCAACGCATAAAGCATGGCCAGGGACCCGAGCATGGTGAGCCCGACAGTTGGATCCCGACGAAGCGCTTCAAGCCCGTCGATCAGATTCTTCAGAACGATGGGACCGTACACATTTGCCGTCCGGCCCAGGAGCAGGCACGCCAGCGCGATGACAACCCGGACGCGCATGCCCGCATGATCTGCGGGCCAGAGAAAGGGAAGTACCGAGAAGATGGTTTCCATAGCCGAACGTTTTTTGACACCCGTGATTTCAAGGGGATCCGAAAAAGCCATGGTGTGTGGATTGTGTTCCATGCGGCCAATCTACTATGAACAGTTGCGATAGAACAGGGCGGGGGCTATAGCGGAATTGTTGCGACGAGCACGGGTGAGTCTTTTTAGTTAGTATCGCTTCTTTTCAGTTCAAGAGGTGCGCCGTGGAAGATCAGGATCTTCACGAAATCAGGCAATCGATCCGACAACTATGTGACGGGTACGGTGAAGACTATTGGCTGGAGCTCGATCGCAATCGGGGTTATCCCACTGAGTTCGTCAGGGAATTGACCACTTCCGGCTTTCTCACAGTATTGATTCCGGAAACATATGGTGGCGCCGGTATGGGGGTTCGTGAGGCGGCGGTGGTGATGGAGGAAGTCTGCCGTTCCGGTGCCCATGCGGGCGCCTGCCATGCACAGATGTATGTCATGGGTTCGGTACTTCGCCATGGCAGTGAGGCGCAGAAGCAATACTATCTGCCGAAGATCGCCGCGGGCGAACTGCGTTTGCAGAGCTTTGGAGTGACCGAACCCACGACGGGAACTGATACCACCAGCTTGAAAACGGTCGCGAGACGAGAGGGTGATGAGTACGTAATTAATGGACAGAAGGTCTGGATCAGCCGGATCGAGCATTCTGACCTGATGGTGCTGTTGGCAAGAACGACACCGAAATCGGAAGTAGGTAAAAAGACCGAGGGATTGTCAGCATTTTTGATCGATGTCGCTCATGCACGGGAGCATGGGCTTACAATTCAGCCAATTGACGCCATGATCAATCACCATGCCTGCGAGCTGTTCTTTGATGATCTGCGAATTCCAGCAGATAATCTGTTAGGCGCTGAAGGACAAGGATTCAAGGTTATTCTCGACGGTATGAATGCTGAGCGCATACTGATCGCCGCGGAGTGTGTTGGTGACGGTAAGTATTTTGTCGATAAAGCAAGTCGCTACGCGTGCGACAGGATCGTGTTCGATCGTCCCATCGGCCAGAACCAGGGGGTTCAGTTTCCCATAGCACGGTGTTATGCAGAAATTGAAGCAGCGTCACTGATGGTCGAGAAGGCCGCAGACATGTTTGACGCGGGGCAGGCCTGTGGTGCAGAAGCAAACATGGCGAAAATGCTGGCCTCTGAAGCGTCCTGGCGGGCGGGTGATGTGTGCATGCAGACCCATGGTGGATTCGCCTTTGCAAAGGAATATCATATCGAACGAAAGTTCAGGGAGACGCGCCTCTACCAGATCGCGCCGATCTCAACGAATCTGATTCTGAGTTTTATTGGCGAACATGTTCTGAAGATGCCACGCTCTTTTTGAGCTTTGTACAACTATTTATTTGTGGAGGCTAAACCACTTGAAAATCTTTTCACTGTTGCTCGTGATACTGACTACCTGTGCGGGTTGCCAGACCAGTTATCACTTTGACCTGGATTTTGGTTCAGGCGACAATAACCTGCCGCGAACTGATCACGAGTTTGACGCCGATGATTCGAAGTTTACGTTTGCGCTGTTTTCAGATCTGACCGGCGGGGAACGAACTGACGTGTTTGCAAAGGCGGTGCGGCAGCTCAATGTGTTACGCCCGACCCTGATCATGAACGTTGGTGACCTGATCGAAGGTGGCGTTGAGGATGCAGTGGAAATAAAGCAGCAATGGGATAGTTTCGATAAGCGGGCCAACCAGGCCATTGCACCCGTCTATTATGTAGGTGGTAATCACGATCTGACAAACCTCTTGATGCGCGAGGTGTGGGAGACCCGGTATGGGGCACGCTACTATCACTTTATTTACTCCAATGTGCTGTTTGTTGTGCTCGATACGGAAGACTATCCACCAGATCGCCTGGAGGAAATTAACGGGCTTCTCATTGAGGCAATGAAAGTGGTTGAGGTGGGGGGATGGGGAGCATTCCCGGAGACACAATATGCGAATCTTGCCGAGGAGAAGACTGGTGAAGTAGGACCCGCACAGGCGGACTACGTGCGCTCAGTGCTTGACGCCAATCCCAACGTACGCTGGACCTTCCTGTTTGCGCATAAACCTGTCTGGAGAAGCAAAACTGATAAGCAATTTTCTAAGATAGAAGCCGCCCTGGCGGACAGACCCTATACAGTTTTTGCGGGACATGAGCACGCGTATCGCTATGAACAGCGACTGGGACGGGACTACATCCAACTCGGGACTACCGGTGGTGTGCAGTTTGAGGCGTTGCCGGGTTCAATTGATCACGTCACACTGGTATCTGTGTCCGATGTTGGCGTTGACATTGCCAACATCAAAATGTCTGGTATTTTCAGCAAGCTGGGTGAGACATTCTGAAATGGCTTCGACTTCAGGCTTCCGCTTGAGTCAGAGCTTCTTTATTTCAACAGACCAGTCGCCGCCAGAGCCAATGCTGAACGTTTCGGCAAAGTTTCCCTGATTAATCGCGAGGCTCAGGTTGCCGCTGGAATTGATGAACAGCAAATTCTCTCCAATCGCAACATCGCCGAAACTTCGGACGTAAGGCACCTGGCCCTGCCAGGCAATGGATTCCTGGTTGCGGATGACAACATTAAGCGGTTCGCCCATCACTGGCTTCAATTCGTCGAACAGGTGTCTGGTAATACTGAAGGCGACATTTCCCAATCGACCCGACCCACCGCTGACATACCCGTACAGGACATCATCCTGAGAGGAAGCCGTCAGGGCTGCAAGGCGGATCACTTCTGCTGGCAGCAGCGGACCAACCGCTTCGAATGTGATGACACCGGCTGCCAGACGAGCGCCGGTATAAGAATAGACATCGCGGCCATGGAAGGTGTGGGACCATTCGGTCCCGGGCCGGCGATTGATGGTTTCATCAATCTCCCGTACCGCTTTGATACCATACCGCTCGGCCGGTCCTGACAGTGAACCATTGTCAGGGCTGACAAAATATAAATCGTTGTTTGTCTCAAGCACTACAGATTTCCGGTCTGTACCAACTCCAGGGTCGACGACAGAAACAAATACTGTGCCCGCGGGCCAGGTCTGGGCATTGTAGGCGAGGCTCATGCTGGCAGCATTGATGTCATAGAGCGGGATGAGCGGCATCAGGTTATAAACCTGAAGCTTGTTGCTGACACTGTGTGCAACTCCGGTCATCACCAGCCCTGAGAAATCTGCCTGGATAATGAGCGCATTGTCCTTAATTGAATTGCCCTTAGTTGAATTGCCCTTAATTGTGTCCTTACCTGAATCCTGCTTTGCCGGTTGCTGGCAAGCAGAGAGCAGCAGGCTGAAAAGTATCAGGCTCAGGCGTTTGATGGCAGCATTCATCGTTCAAGGTCTCCACATCGTTTCTTCCGACATTAGCATATTCCCTGTCGGGTACGCTTCCCGTCAACGGAAGTCTCTGGATTTCAGGGAAAAATGTTCAAGGTATTGACTCAGGTCTTCAACGTGCCCGGCGATAACATGGATTACTGATTCCTGTCTTTCCATCACACCTTTGATTTTCAATAAACGGCCCTGCACAACTGCCGCCCGGTATTGTTCGAGAACGCGGGTCCAGATGACAACATTGATATTATTGGTTTCGTCTTCGAGCGTCAGGAACAGGACGCCGGAGGCAGAAGAGGGTCGCTGCCGCCCGGTGACAATACCGGCAATCTGGACGAATCGACCATGCTTGAGTGCTTCAAGATCCCTGGCAGTTTTACAGCGACTAAAAGGTTCTCCAGCTTCACGCAACAGCGCCATCGGGTGCCGTCCAAGAGTTAAGCCCAGGCTGACATAGTCGGCACGAAGATCGTCGGTTTCCAGTGGAACAGGTAACTGCTTGTATGGGATGGGTTCCTCAGCAACTTTGTTAAGCAAGGGCGTACCCGGAAGAATTCCCCGGGCATCCCAGTGAGTCTGGTAACGATTACCTGACAAATTCTTAAAGGCGCCACCTTCGGTCAGGCGAGAGAGATCTCCTCGATCAAGCCTGGCCCTGGTAGCGATATCATCAATATCGGTGATGGGCGTCTGGTTTCGTGCATTGATAATCCGTAAAGCGGTATCTTCCCTGAATCCTTTTATTCTCTGGAAGCCAAGCCTGATTGCCGGTTGGGGAATATAGTTGGGAAGTGTAGTTGCAGCGCAGGGTTTCGGTTGCGCAAGCGTTGACTCCCAATCACTATGGAGGACATCCACTGGCCTGACTTCAATATCATGCCTTATAGCATCCTGAACCAGTTGTGACGGTGTATAAAAACCCATGGGCTGGCTGTTGAGTAATCCACAGTAAAATGCAGCGGGTTCATGACATTTAAGCCAGGCAGAGGTGTACACCAGTAATGCGAAGCTGGCCGCATGGGATTCGGGAAAACCATAATCTCCGAAGCCCTTTATTTGCTCGAAAATCCGCTCCGCAAATTCCTGTTCGTGACCTCGCTCCAACATGCCATCAATGAGTTTTTTCTGGAACTTCTCGAGTCCTCCTTTACGCTTCCATGCGGCCATTGCACGTCGTAACTGGTCAGCTTCACCTGGCGTAAAGCCCGCAGCAACTACCGCAAGCTTAATGACCTGTTCCTGAAAAATAGGAACGCCAAGGGTGCGCTCAAGAACAGATTTAACTGCATCGTTAGCATAGGTGACCTGCTCTTCGCCATTACGGCGTTTCAGGTATGGGTGCACCATATTGCCCTGGATGGGGCCTGGCCTGACTATCGCAACTTCTATTACAAGGTCATAGAAGCTTTTCGGTTTAAGCCTTGGCAGCATCGATATTTGTGCACGGGACTCAACCTGAAATACGCCAATGCTGTCTCCTTTTTGCAACATGCGATAAGTGAGTGGGTCCTCAGCAGGAATGGATGCCAGCGACAACTGACTACAGCGATAGATATTGATCAACTGCAGGCTCTTGCGAATAGAGGTCAGCATGCCAAGGGCAAGCACATCAACCTTGAGTAAACCCAGGGATTCAAGATCATCCTTGTCCCATTGAATAATTGTTCTATCGTCCATGGCTGCGTTTTCGACAGGCACAAGGTGGGAAAGTGGACCGCTGGAAATAATGAAGCCACCGACATGCTGGGACAGATGTCGGGGAAAGCCGAGTAACTGATTCACCAGTTCCAGGAACTGATTGATAATCACACTACGTGGATTGACACCGGCCTCCTCGAATCGTGTCAGCAGGACTTCTCGTTTGTCCCACCAGGATAGCGATTTGGCAAGATGATCAACCAGTTGCAGGTCCATACCTAACGCTTTGCCAACATCCCTGATGGCACTTTTGGGACGGTAAGTGACAACCGTCGCAGCAATGGCTGCGCGATGTCGACCATATTTTTTGTAGATATACTGAATGACTTCTTCCCGCCTGGAATGTTCGAAATCAACGTCAATATCCGGGGGTTCATCACGTTCTTTTGATATGAACCGTTCGAACAAGAGACTTACCCTGGCCGGGTCTACCTCGGTGATACCAAGGCAATAACATACTGCACTATTCGCTGCAGAACCCCGGCCCTGACATAAGATCTGCTGGCTTCTGGCAAAGTGAACGATGTCGAAGACTGTCAGGAAGTAATATTCGTAGCGTAATTCTTCTATCAGGTTCAGTTCTTTCTCGATGAGTTCCCTTACCTCCGTGCTCTCACCGTGAGGCCAGCGACGATGTGCACCTTCTTCGACCAGCGTTCTTAAGTATTCTGATGGGGTAAGGTTTGCCGGCACGAGTTCAACCGGGTATTCATAGCGAAGTTCGTCCAGGGAAAAGTGGCAAAGCGCCGCAATACGCAATGTATTGTCGAGCAATTCCTGCGGATAAAGTTTCTGGATGACGCTGATCGGGCGCAGGTATTTTTCACGGTTGGTAAACAACAATCGTCCTGCCAACCGTACTGACTGGCGCATGCGCACTGCTGAGATGACATCCTGCAATGCTTTCCTGTCAGGGTGGTGCATATGCACATCACCACAGGAAACCATTGGCAGCCTGAGCGCTGCAGATAAGATCTGTGCCTGTTCATAAATTTCAATTTCAAGGCCATCAGGGAAAATTTCAATACCCAGCCATAGCCGATTTTTAAACAGCTGCAGCAATTTTTCGCCATTATGCTGATGAGACTTCTCTTGCTCGCCAGGAATCCATATCACCAGCACCTGATCCATGGCGATTTCCAGATCTTTCAGGGAAAGCTGGTATTCTCCTTTATCAGCCCTTCGTCGCCCGATGGTGATGAGATTGCAAATCTGCCCGTAGGCAACGCGATTCCTGGCAAGCAGTACAAGGTGAATACCCTCATCCAGACGAAACTCGCTGCCAACAATGAGCTTCATGCCAGAGTTCTTCGCTGCTACATGCGCCTTAACCACACCAGCCATTGAACATTCATCTGTGATTGCGATGGCAGAATATCCAAGATTGGCTGCCTGCAGCACCAGTTCTTCCGGGTGGGATGCGCCGCGCAGGAATGAGTAGTTGCTGATGCAATGTAATTCAGCGTAACAGTTCAGGGCAGGAGAGCCAGGTCCCTCCTGACTTAAGGGGGTTGTTGCCCGGTTTGATGCTCGATTGGAAGCTCGATTGGAAGCTCGATTGGAAAAGGATGAAAAATCAGGAGGCTTACCCACAGTACTGGCTCTATATACAGTACTGTTAATATATACAGTATAAAATTACTGGTCAATGCTCAAACGAAATTCCCGATAAGCCGGATCGATGCATTGCCTGAAATAGTCGACGAAGGGGGCAAGGACCCTTATCGGATAGCGTATTTTAAATCGCGATCAGCCAGAGGACAGCGCCGGTGAGATAGCCCATCACTGAACCACGGTCACCAGCACCGTTGGAAAGTTGTCGATTAACTTCCGACTCCGGGTCGCCACCATTTCTGGTATTAAGAATAATCGGGATCTCAAAGACACAGACGCTCACGGCTTTGGCGACGACCATCGCAAGCAACGTGACCCGGCCGGGTGTGTCCATGGGCAGGAAGATAAAGACCAGCGCCACCAGTAACCAGTTTCCGGCGGGTCCGCCCATGCTCATGGACAGGAATTGATTGCTGGTATTTTTTTCGTAGCTGAAGCCGAACATGAAGATACCCTTGACTTCACGGACAATGGGAGAATAGGACTTTGCCAGTCTTGCGCCGGAGAAATGCCCCCACTCGTGGAATAATGACGCTAAAAAGGCACCGGCGACCAGGGCGTTCAGGATCGAAATGATATTCGCGACCATCAGACCCGTGGTCACATACCAGGTGTCAGCGGCAGCAAACAGACTTAGCAACGCCAGCGCGGCAATTCCATGGTAAGTGCCGGCCTGTCTGAATCGTTGCCAGTCGGACAACTTCCGGGCTTTGCCGGTGTCACGCTCGTCATTTCCTGAGACAGTTTCTGGTGAGGCTTCTGACATGCTGATACTCCGGTTATACCTGCGTTTGATGAGGCGATTATGCCACTACTTTCAGGCATCCCGCTATCATCCGCTATTGCCTTACCGCATTCAGCAGGACAGACAGCATCTGCTTGCTCTCCTGGAGTGCCCGCTCGGGCTCAGGATGCTGCGCGATCCAGAAGCTGGATGCGTTCATGGCCCCGGTAATCTGATGAGTCAATGCAGCAACCGAAGGCACAGCAATAATACCGATTTCGTTGAGGTGGGTAAGGAAAGGCAATAAGCGCTCGTAACCGTATTGTCGATCTATGTTTGCCCACTTGTTCTGGCCTAGTACCGCAGGACCGTCCAGGCGCAGAATTCTCTGTCGTCCCGGATGACGGCAGGCATCCAGATAGGCATAACAACCGGCCAGTAACTTATCGAAGGGAGTTGTCGGGATGGCTGACGCAGCATCGATCAACTCGCTCACTTCAGACTCGACGCTTTGATAGACCGCCTCGAACAGGTTCAATTTTGATCCAAAGTGATGATAAAGCGCTCCTTTGGTCACTTCTGCCCGGGCGAGGACATCGCAGGTTGTGGTAGCCGCGTAGCCTCGTTGTGCAAACAGCTCCCGGGCAATCGACAGGAGCATCTCCGCGGTCTCCATGCCCTGGAGTATTTTCTTACTGACCCGCTTATGGTTTTGTTGCTTTGAGGTTGCCATGATTAGTTTACATACCTTTGGAATGTATGTTTAAATTTTGATTCCTGATTTATACGACAACAACGGTCTAAAGACAATCCAAAAGCGGTAATCGCGGACCTAACGCATCCGTTAAAAAAATGTAAGGAAACCCTTATGAGTATCGAAAAAACCTATGAATTACCCTTTCCACTGGAAGTGGTTTATGCAGCCTGGATCTCCTCTGATACAGTAATTTCCCCCGCAACCGCGATGGACATCCTTCCCGAAACTGGTGGCCATTATCGGCTGATCATGGAAACGCCGGAATTCAGTGGCAGGAACGAGGGAGCATTCCTGTCACTCAAAGAAAATGAGCATCTGCGCTATACCTGGGAATGGAATGGTGACGGTGAGGTGACGGAAATTGATGTTACCTTCGCATCTGTGCCAGCGGGCACAAAAGTGATCATCCTGCACACAGGGTTTGAGAAGCAGGAAAGTATTGTAAATCACGCCAGTGGCTGGGACAGCTATATGGCGGGACTGGTTGATTATCTCGGCCGTTAACAACGCGCTACAATCCGTGGCCAGAATTTGAGGGAAACCAAAATGGCCGCATGGATTGATGCAGAGCAAGTCCTGAACCTGCTGGCTCCCGGACAAAGAGTGTACGTTGGTGGCTCCAGCAATGAACCGCAATCATTGCTGGACGCGATCGAGGAAGCGCCAGCCTGTGCGCATGAGGTGACCTTCGTTCAGCAACCGCTTGCGGTTAATCGTCGAGACCTGTCAGGGATTCATCGCACGGCTCTGCAGGAAACGTTCTTTATGACCCCGGCTCTGATGGCGGGATATCAGCATGGCGGAGTGCACTTTATTCCCATGCAGATGCGTACGATATTCGATTATCTGAGGGACACAAGGATGGACGTGGCATTGCTCGGTGCTGCCAGGGATGCCGAGGGCAACATCCGCTATGGACCCAATGTAGATTACCTGGAAGCGGCGCTGACAGCCGCCCGCTGCAAAGTCGTTGAGGTCAGTGATGCTTACCTGGCACCTCTCGGGGCTCCTCGGGTGGATGAGCAGCAGATCGACTTTCTTGTCAGCACAAGCACACCTGCACTCGAATACCCTCTTGCCAGACCTGACGAAACAGCGGTCAGCATTGGCCGGCATATTGCGTCCCTGATCGCAGACGGTGATTGCCTGCAAACGGGAATCGGCAGCGTTCCCTCGGCAATGCTTGAAGCGCTTCGTGAAAAGAATGATCTCGGTTTTCACGGTGGTTTAATCGATGATAGCGTTATGGCCCTGGTTCAAAACGGGAACATTAACGGCAGCAGGAAATCACTGGATCGCGGGCAACATATTACCGGCATGGCGCTTGGCTCAAAGGCGCTGCTCAACTGGCTGGCCGAGACTGCGAGCGTGAGCTTCAGAAGTGCCAATTACACCCATGAGTTCAGCGTCATCCGGGATCTTGCGCAGTTTATTTCGATTAATTCTGCCATGGAAGTAGATCTGTTCGGTCAGGTAAATGCAGAAATGACAGGCGGTCGGCAAATATCGGGAACTGGCGGGTCAGTAGATTTTATGCGTGCTGCTCGCGCCGCAAAGGGCGGGAGAAGTGTTGTCGCGATGTCGGCAACCGCCAAAGGCGGCCGGCTATCTCGCATCGTCGCGAAAGTGGAAGTCGCGACAGCCCTGCGCAGCGATGTCGATCTCGTGGTTACCGAGTTTGGTGTCGCGGACATCAGGAACATGCCCGTAGCGGAGCGAATGCGAAGACTGATCGCCATCGCGCATCCCGATTTTCGCGATGAACTAGAAGAGGCTGCGTTGCGACTGTCGAACAGTAATACTATCGACACTCGTTAATAACGTACTGAGAACTTTAAAAGCGATAGGATAACGCTATCGAGTCAGGCAGGAAACGCTATGATAAAAGTTGCGGGTGTTGATCATATTGTGTTGCGCACGACGCGACTAGAACAGATGCTGATGTTTTATGAAGGTGTTCTGGGTTGTCAGGTTGAACGCAGGACATCGGCAGAACTGGGCCTGGTACAGTTGCGCGCCGGTAACGCGCTTATTGATCTTGTGTCGGTCGAAAGCGATCTCGGCCGGGCGGGCGGTGGTCCGCCAACGATCCAGGATAACAATATGGATCATTATTGCCTGCAGCTTGAGCCAGTCTCGACAGAGGAGATCGCCCGGCACCTGACCGCGCACGGCATTGATGTTCCGCCATTCGACGAACGTTATGGCGCGCAGGGGCCCGGTAAATCAATTTACATAAAGGACCCGCAGGGTAACACCGTCGAGCTAAGGTCCAGGCAAGAGAGTCATTAATCGACGCGTCCCGGGCTGCCGGTGATTGATGCTATTTTGCCAACCTGAATTGTCATTGCCTCCAGCACCTTTGCCGCGATCACAATCTGTTTGTCCACGGCATCAAAATCCCGGGTCTCGATCGCCTCTCGAACACCCGGTATTGTCTTGACCCCGTATCCCGTGTAGAAACCTGGCGCATAAATGTGATGTTTATACCAGCTGCGACCGGTGAGCCCTGCTTCAAGCGTTAACCTGCGTTCGCTCGTATAAAGCAGTCTATTCAGTTCGCGCCGGGCATCGGAATTGAGTTCCTTAAGTGGTTGCGGGGCTGCTGCAGCGATGGCCTTTTGCAGGGCAAGCAGCGAGTTTTGTAGCGGTGCAAAATTGAAGTGCGGGACTTCTTTTTCAATGTCAGGAGCATTCAGGGTTTTAGTGGGATCGAGGGCCAGTTTGTAGAGACCCTCATTGATCTGCTGGTTGGCGAGACTGGTTTGTGTACGCATGGTATCTGCCAGTTTTACTATCTCGTCGATGTAGAGCGCCACATTGTCCACGAAGCTCGCGAATTCGAATGGCAGTATCGGCGCGTTCGCCAACCTCAGAGTCGCTCTACCAGCGACTCGAGCCAGCGCGACTCCGTAGGCTAATTTGGGATCCCGGAAACGGGTGTAGTGCTCGTAAGTATCGTACAAAGTATGGTAACTGCCTCCGGTTCCTTCACCACTAAAACTGAGGTTAGCCGAGGCAATGCCAAGATGTTGCAGGAACGGGGTGTAATCTGAACCGGACCCCAGAGGACTCAGCCGCAGGTCGGTGCGATTTTCGATGTTTTTCCTGGCCTCAGGCGAGCCGAATAGTGTGATCGCGGCACGAGCGCGAGCCTTTAAGGTCGCGCCGGTTTGAGGGTCATCGACGTCAGCGGAGACTTGATTGAAGAATTTCTCCAGCGTGTGACTGCCACCAATGTTGAGGAAACCACGAGAATTTCCATCGGTGTTCAAATAAGCAACGGCTCGCTCTTTGAGAATTTTGGCATTGTCTTCAGCCCATTCCGTGGAGCCGATCAGCCCGGGTTCTTCCGCGTCCCAGGCAGCGTAGACAATGGTACGTGCGGGACGACTCCCGTTGCTCGCCAGTCGCGCGACAGACCTCGCTTCATCCAACAAGGCCACCATGCCGCTCAGAGGATCTGCTGCCCCATGGTTCCAGCCATCATAGTGATTACCACGAATAACCCATTCATCCGGGTATTTTTCACCTTCGAGGCGCGCGACCACGTTATAAATAGTGATTCTGTCCCAGTTAAACTCAAGCTTCAGATGCACCCGTGCCGGTCCGGGTCCGAGATGGTAGGTGATCGGTAATCCTCCGACCCACTCATCGGGCACGGTCGCCCCCCCCATGGCCTGCAACAAGGGCAGCGCATCGCGGTAGGAAATGGGCAGTACCGGAATTTGGGTGATGGTAGGGGCATCGCTGATTTTCAGCCGTCGGGCGCCAGGCGTTGCACCGCGACCAGGCGTCAATACATCGCCGGGATAAGTTGGCATGTCCATGACCGAGCCGCGTTGAACACCGCTGGCATGCTTAAACGGGCCGACAGGATAAACATCACCGGCACCATAGCCGTCATCCGCAGGATCAGAATAGATTATCGTGCCGATTGCACCATTTTCAGCTGCCAGTTTCGGTTTGATTCCCCGCCATGATTTACCGTATTTAGCGATGGCGATTTTACCTTTGAGGCTGATCCCGTAGCGTTTTAGCAGGCGGTGATCTTCAGGACGGCCATAGTTGATGAACACCAGTTCGCCCTCTACGTCGCCGTCTTTTGAGAACGCGTTATAGGGGGCGAGCAAGTCTTTGCGAACCGCGGTACTTGGGTCCTCAGGGAGGGAGTCTTCACTTAAGGAAGCGGTATAGTGCACCGGTGCCACCAATTCAAGGGCGCGTGTTTTCGGCGTGGGCAGCAGTATGTCGTATTCCACAATCGACGTATCAAAACCCCAGGCCGAGAACAATGCCTCAATCCGGGCGGCAACCTGCCGGTTCGCGCTTGAACCAGCGTGGTGCGGCCTGGCTGAAAACTCAGCCAGCCATTCGTCCTGTGAAACAGGGCTCAGATTTTGATCGAACTGCTCCTCCAACCGTCGCTGGGTTTTGCTGGTCTCGTCATCGAAACCAACGAGCGGTTCCGCTTCGATGACGGTTACCAGAGAAACAAAGAGGAATCCTGCCAATATACGAGGGTTAAGCGACATGAAAAACACCATAGTGTTGAGATGCAGATCAAAATGCCGGAATTTCAACCGGAATGCAATTCAGCACCGGGTGCTGTTATGGTGCGTGAATTGTTAATCAGGAGCTGGGGATGAAGGAAATATTTGCCGACCGGGTCACCTATGAAGTAGCAGACAGGGTTGCCTTGATAACGCTCGATCGCGCGGACCGGATGAATGCATTCGATGCCGCCATGTATGAAGGTGTGAATGCCGCGCTGACGCGATTTCGCGATGATGAGGGTGCGTGGGCAGCGGTCATTCAGGCACACGGTGAACGCGCTTTCACCGTGGGGGCCGATGTGAATGCATTGAATGATAATGCCAGTAAAGGTATTACCACGGGACTGGGCGGATTGTTGATCGATAGTGAAATGGTCACGGACAAACCGATTATTGCCGCGGTTCACGGGTATTGTATTGGCGAGGGTGTTAATTTGATTCTGGGTTGCGATACAGTGTTCGCCGATGAAACCGCGAAGTTTATGATTTCAGAAGTGAAAATCGGCGTGAATCCTGTCGACATCCCACTCAAGCTCGCCAAATTGGTTGGATACGCCAAGGCGTTTTCATTTCTGTCACCCGGTGATGCAAAAAGTGCGGCATGGATGCAACAGGCCGGGTTGATTGAAGAAGTCAGTGCACCCGGTATGGTGACCTCTGATGCCCTGGAATTCGCACGAGGGCTGGTCAGCCGATGTGCTCCGCTGGCACTGCGTGCGCAGAAAGCGACCCTCTGGCATGCGGTTCACAGAGACGAGGACACCGCCAGGCAACTGGGTAATGAGCGCCGCACCCTGGTTCGATTGTCAGATGACTACGCTGAAGGTCGACTGGCATTTATGGAGAAGAGAAGCCCACAGTTTTCAGGCACCTGACCTGCACCGGATGCGGCATTGTTGTCCCCAGGGCGCAGCAATGCGCTATTATGCTGGGCGTCAAATGTTAATCTCAGGGCAAGCACATGAGCGAACAACCGCTGACACAGGAATTTCCTGATCCTTACGATATACCTCTTGAATCGATCAATGTCGCTCAGCCAGCATTGTTCCAGAGCGATGCACACTGGCGCTATTTTGAACGTTTGCGTGCTGAGGACCCCGTGCACTATTGCGCGGACAGTGCATTTGGTCCGTACTGGTCGCTGACCCGATATAAAGAAATCTTTGAAGTTGATACCAACCACGAACTGTTTTCCTCGGCTGCTGGTATCACCGTTGGCGGACTGGGTGGCAATCCCGTGCCGAAACCGGTCACAGATCAGCCGCCGCAGGAACAACAACCAGCGGGTCAGCAGTCTCAATTTGGTGGTTTTTCCATGTTCATTGCGATGGACCCACCGAAACACGATCTGCAGCGGGCCACCGTAACCGGTGTCGTCGCTCCACCTAATCTTGCCGCCATGGAAGGCACGATCCGCGAACGCGCCTGCAAAATACTGGATTCCCTGCCCGTGGGTGAGACATTTAACTGGGTAGACCGGGTTTCAATCGAACTCACTACGCAGATGCTGGCGATCCTGTTTGACTTCCCATTGGAGGATCGACGCAAGCTGACGCGCTGGTCTGATGTGGCGACATCGGCACCGGGGATCGTGGTCAATAGTCCAGAAGAACGTCGCGCAGAACTACTGGAGTGCCTGGAATATTTCACGCGTCTCTGGAACGATCGCGTGAAGCGACCGCCTGGCAACGATCTGATTTCAATGCTCGCCCATGGCAAGGACACGCGGGATATGGCACCGTTTGAGTTTCTGGGTAACCTGCTGTTGCTGATCGTTGGCGGCAACGATACGACTCGAAATTCAATTTCCGGTGGTGTCCTTGCGCTCAACCAGCATCCGTCCGAGTATGAGAAGCTTCGCAACGACGTCTCACTGATACCCAACATGGTGTCCGAGATTATTCGCTGGCAAACGCCGCTGGCACACATGCGCCGGACTGCGGTCAGGGATACGGTGGTCGGCGGAAAGCACATCAAGGCAGGGGACAAACTGGTGATGTGGTATGTCTCCGGTAACCGCGATGAAACGGCCATACCTGATGCAGGGCGCTTTCTGATTGATCGCCCGAAGGCCCGTCAGCATTTGTCATTCGGATTTGGCATTCATCGTTGCATGGGAAACCGCCTCGCGGAAATGCAACTCAGGGTGCTCTGGGAAGAAATTATGAAGCGCTTTGATTTTGTTGAGGTGGTGGGGGAGCCGGAACGAACCTATTCAACCTTCGTCAAAGGATACACCGCTTTACCGGTACGGCTGCATAAGCGTTAATTTGCCCTTAAGTTTTAAGGCGCAGGTGGCCTTCCTTTATCCACACTGCAGCACCGGATTCGCTGACGGATATTGACAGCTGTTCACCGTCAGGCAGTCGCAACCAGGTTAACTCGCCGCACTGTTGGCCAAATGCCCGGAATTCACCGCTGAGCACCAGTATTTCCAGACCACCTTCCGGGCGCAGGACAGCGGATGATCCCGCAGACCAACATTCGATTCGAACGTTTTCAGCGGCGTCTTCATAGAGCGGCAGAGTGCCAGGTGTCACGTCCGTAATCTGTCCAGCCGGTGTGCCAAGTTGCGTTTGAACGCACACTTGCGTTCGGTCAGCAGGATCAAACTGCCAGAGCTTCACAAATATTGTGCAGCCCATCGCAGACCCCGGGGTGTGCGATGATTCCGGTGGATTGCGCACATAACAGCCAGCAGGATAGTCAGCATGTTCATCCTGAAAAATACCGTCCAGAACCAGGAACTCTTCACCGCCCGGATGCTGATGCGCCGGAAAATGACTCCCGGGTGCATATCGCACGATGCTGGTCGCTCGACCCGACTCATTCCCGTCCCGGTCGAGCATGCGTCTTTGCACACCCTGCATTGGTGAATCCTGCCAGGGAATTTCCGTTGTATTGATCACAACGCGTTGACTAAAGTCCGTATTAAGTTGCACCATCTGCTGCCGCCGCCCTGATCTGATGTTCCTTCCATGGTAGCAAAAATGTAGAATTCGCGTCCGTTAGGGAAGCCGATCCCTTGGTGAAGTATACGGGCTGGTTCATGTCGCAAATCCTTGTTAAAGATCTATCCAAGACGTTCTCGGTGGCGCAACGCCAACCGGGACTGGTAGGCGCGATACGTGGGCTTTTCAGTCGGGTCTATTCAGAAGTTCATGCACTGAACAACGTGAGCTTTACGATCGATCCGGGTGAACTCGTCGGTTACATTGGCCCCAATGGAGCGGGCAAGTCGACCACGATTAAAATTCTGGCCGGCATCCTTGTTCCCACCAGCGGTGAGTGTCTGATAAACGGCAGGACACCCTGGCGCCAAAGACGCGACCATGTAGCCGATATTGGCGTGGTGTTCGGTCAGCGCAGTCAGCTCTGGTGGGATTTGCCGGTGATCGAATCGTTTGAACTGTTGCGGGATATCTATCGTGTACCGCCGCAGGTTTACAGGGAGAGCAGCGCTGAACTCATTCACATGATGGATATTGAGTCAGTGCTCGACACTCCGGTACGCATGCTCAGTCTTGGCCAACGAATGCGCTGCGACCTCGTTGCCTCGTTGTTGCATCGACCCTCGATCCTGTTTCTTGATGAACCTACCATTGGACTCGATGCAGTGTCGAAACTTGCGGTTCGAGAATTCGTCAGGCAGCTGAATCAACAGCACGGTGTGACAGTCATCCTGACCACCCATGATATGGATGACATCGAAGCCCTTTGCCGGCGAATTGTTGTTATCGGCGCCGGTACAATCCTGAATGATGGTGATCTTGCCGGTCTGCGCAGGAAAATCAATCCGGAGCGGCGATTAAAGGTTGAATTTGCAGACAATCCCGTGTCGATATCAATGCTGGATTCTGGACAAGTGCTGACTGAAAAAACAGTGAGGGTGGTCGGTCACGAGGGGAACACCCTTCACCTGGCTTTCGATCCTGGGAAAATTACCACCACTGATTTGATTCATCACATCAGTTCTCGGTTCGCGGTCAAGGATCTGTTTGTTGAGAATCCACCGATTGAGGAACTCATCGCACAACTGTATGGCGACACCAGAGTCGATAAGGTCAGCGATGTTTAATGCCTATTGGTCAGTCATCAGCGCGCGATACCGCACGCTTTTACAGTATCGCGCGGCGGCGATAGCCGGATTTGTCACACAGCTGTTCTGGGGAGCAATCAAGATCATGGTAATGTCCGCGTTTTTCGCGGTCAGTACCGAACCACAGCCCATGAAACTGGTTGAAGTGGTGTCTTACATCTGGCTCGGGCAGGCGTTGCTTGGCATGTTGCCCTGGTCGGTGGACAAGGAACTGGAAGCCATGATCACAAACGGCGGCATCTCCTATGAACTGGTCAGGCCGCTGGACCTTTACAGTTTCTGGTTTTGTCGAACAATTGCGCTACGCACTGCAACGACGACTTTGCGGTCAATTCCCATGCTCATCTTTGCGCTACTACTGCTGCCACTGGCGGGTTTTGATGAGTGGGCGCTGGCAGCGCCAGGCGGCCTTGTTGTGACCTGCGTATTTTTACTTTCACTGGTCTGTGCGCTACTGCTGGCCTGCAGCTTTACCATGATCATGCATGTGATTCTGGTTTGGACGATTTCGGGCGATGGCCTGAATAGGATACTGCCTTCCTTCACGATGATTTTTTCCGGCATGGTTGTGCCGCTGCCACTGTTCCCTGATTGGACACAGGGATTCCTGTCACTGCAGCCATTTCGTGGTCTCGTTGATGTTCCGTTCAGGATATACACGGGCAACATTCCTGCGCTTGAAGCCGGGCCGGATATTCTGCATCAGTTAATCTGGTCGGCAGTGTTTATTTTTCTGGGTCGACGGTTACTGGCGAGCAGCATGCATCGGGTGGTGGTGCAGGGTGGATAACGCCTATCGGGGTCCGGGACCCTGGCTAATGTACTGGCGTCTGGCCTTGTCCTCCATTAAGGCACAAATGCAGTACAAGTTATCGTTTGGCTTGAGTGCAGCAGGTCAGCTGGCTGGCACGGCCATCGAAATTCTTGGCATCTGGGCCTTGTTCACGCGGTTTGGTTCGCTGCCGCACTGGAGTCTCTCCGAGGTCTGCCTGTTTTATGGCGTGGTCAACGTCGGATTCGCCGTTGCCGATGGAATGGCCACGGGATTCGACCACTTCGGCGTGGATTATGTACGAACGGGTAATTTTGATCGGTTGCTGGTCCGCCCGCGTGGCTTGATTCTCCAGTTGCTCGCCCACGAACTTGCTATCAGGCGCTTGGGCAGGCTGGTCCAGGGATTGATCGTCATGGTCTGGGCGTTGACTGATCTGGGTATTGATCTGGAATGGCCGATGATTGTATTTCTGATTTACACCATTATCGGAGGTACCTGCCTTTTTCTCGGCTTGTTTGTGTTCCAGGCGGCTTTGAGTTTCTGGACAGTGGAATCCCTTGAGGTGATGAATACACTAACTTACGGCGGGGTTGAATCGAGTCAGTACCCGCTGTCCATCTATGACGACTGGTTTCGAAAGTTTTTTACCTATGTCGTGCCACTTGCCTGTGTCGCCTATTTTCCGATCCTGCTGCTGCTCGACAAAACCGATCCGCTCGGCTCCAGCCGGCTTTTTCAACTGCTGGCGCCGGTTGCGGGTTACCTTTTTCTCGCTGCAGCGATCCTCGCATTTAGTAGGGGCGTTCGTCATTACACCTCAACAGGCAACTGAGCGGGTGGTTTCAGACACCAACATGACGGCACTCGCCTTTGATGTGGATTCATCAAGCTGGTTGCGCTTTCGTCATCCCGTAAAATTGATCACAGCCGCGAATATGGATGAAGTTATCCCGACCTTGCGCGCGGTTGATGACCTGACATCCAGGGGTTATTGGGCGGTTGGATTTGTCGGTTATGAGGCTGCTGTCGCATTTGATCCAGCTCTTGAGACACACGCGCCTGGATATCTGCCCCTGTGTCAGTTCGGAATCTTTGAGAACCCTGCAATCGAGTCATCGCCGGAGTTCGATTCAAGCGGGGAAAATCTGAAGATTACATCTCGTAATCTCGACCGGATTGGCTATGAGGCGGGCTTCAATCGAATTAAAAGCTGGTTGTCCAGTGGCGATGTTTACCAGGTAAATTACACCCATCAGCTAACACTTGATTTACTGGTCGATCCTGAACAGGTTTTCAACATACTGGTTCGCGCACAACCATCCCCATATGCCACGTTCATCGAAACTCGTGATCTGGCGATTTGCAGTGTATCTCCGGAGTTGTTCTTTGCGTTACAGGACAAGGTCATCACCACGGAACCCATGAAAGGGACACGTCCTCGGGGGCGATTTCCGGCTGAGGATGAACAGCTAAAAAATCAACTGCTTGAATCGGTAAAGGAGCGTGCCGAAAATCTGATGATCGTGGACATGTTGCGCAACGATCTCGCGAAGGTAGCAGTTACCGGTTCGGTTCAGGTCGAATCACTATTTGACGTCACTCGATTTCCAACGGTCTGGCAGCAATCTTCAAAGATCACTGCGCGCACCGATTCGAATCTTGTGGATATTTTTACCGCGCTGTTTCCCTGTGCCTCCGTGATCGGAGCTCCGAAGGTCAGAGCCATGGA
Organism: Gammaproteobacteria bacterium; assembly: GCA_021773555.1. Taxonomy (GTDB): domain Bacteria; phylum Pseudomonadota; class Gammaproteobacteria; order Pseudomonadales; family Azotimanducaceae. Next base: position 65,485 of record JAJFKA010000124.1, on the reverse strand, counting down.
AATTATTAAACAACTGGAAAACGCTCCCCGTGGGATCTATACCGGTGCAGTCGGGATCGTCCGGCCAGGCCGTTGCGCGACGTTTAACGTTGCGATTCGCACACTGACCCTGGACAAGAAACGTGATCAGGCGAGTTATGGGATCGGTGGCGGTATTGTCTGGGATTCCAGGCCGGACGATGAGTGGCTCGAATGCCAGGTGAAAGCACGGGTGCTGACATCGGTGTCGGCAGACTTCGAACTTTTTGAAACCATGCGCTTTGATCCTGCGCAGGGATTCGCAAGAGTGGACTATCACCTGGCCAGACTGCTGGGATCAGTCGGATACTTCAATTTTATGGTCAGTGAAGCCCAGATCAGACAATGCCTTGAGACGTACTCGGCGGAAACAGTCCAGCGGGTCAGATTAAGCGTTTCAAGACCTGGCGAGATTCGTATTGAGACCGCTGAGCTGCCAGAAACTTCGGGTGCTGTATCGCTGAAGCTGGCTGCGTCACCGGTGCACCGCGACAACCTGTTTCTCTTCCACAAAACAAGCCGGCGTCAGCACTACGATGTGGCACTTGCCGGGCGCGACGTGGATGATGTCATTTTCTGGAATGAGCAGGAGGAACTGACCGAAACGTCCATTTACAACCTTTACCTGCAGTTGGAAGGTCGCCTGTATACACCTGTACAAACCTCTGGTTTGTTAGCCGGAACCTATCGTCAGCTGATGCTGGATCAGGGGAGGGTGGAAGAACGGGTCCTGCATGTGGCAGACATCGCGCGAGCCGAGCGAATTTTTGTATCAAACAGCTTGCGTGGATTGCGTGAGGGTGTTTACGAGCGATAACCTGAACGCTGGTGATACGCACACGCTTTTTTTGAACGACAAGAGATTAACGATGACTGGTAAGCAAACGAACCCGATTGAAGAAAAATGGCTAGTGGCAACCCCCGGTCAGATCCCGGGAGCCGAAGGCAAGGATTCAGTGCTCAGGGATATTCAGGTGGCAAGTTGGCGTAACCAGGGCTTTACGTTCGTCAGTGGCATTCTGCCTGCTGACCTGCTGGCAGAACTCAAGGATCATGCAGGCAGGATCAGCCCACCTCCTGGTTCTCCGGATGCAGCCGCGATCACGGATTTCGGTAGCGGCGGTCAACTGACATTTCCTTCTCAGGTTCAGGCGCTTAACCGGGTTACCCTCCACGAAAATATACTGTCAGCCACAGCGCAATTGTTAGGTGAGGAAGTTCCGAATCTGCGGCTGACGCAGTCTGATCTCTGGCCTAAGTATGGCCGGGAAGGAAAATCAGGAGAGCAGGATAATCTCGACCAGCGCATTCATGTTGACTATCCAAACCATACGCTTGCCCATCCTGCCCCGTGGCACAGACCCGAGGCGGTCGAGATGATTCTGTATCTGGATAATGTTGAACAGACGGGCGGGGCGAGCGCCGTAGTACCAAGGCTGGGTGAAGATGATCCGGCGTATCGGTGGCCTATTGTCGATTCACCCGGAATTGGTGACCTTCGATATGTGAATGATCGGGTGAGCGCAGAAGCCTACTTTGCTGACGAACGCCCCCACCTTGCTGAGTGGCGAGCCTCGCTCTATGAACGGGAGCGCTACACCCGGTTTGCGCCTGGGGACATCCTGTTTTATCGACACGATACCTGGCACCGTGGTACCCCGATGAATGCAGGCACCCGTCGATTGGTCCAGAACATTACCTACCGGCGCGCTCACTGTGAGTGGATCAGTACCCTGCATGTGGGCTGGGCCTGGAAAGCTTACCGCGACAACAAGCACCTGGAGAAGCTGATTGCCGCGTCAAGTCTGGACCAACGCGCAGTACTTGGGTTTCCGCAGCCGGGTTCAGATTACTGGTGCGCCGAGACGATTGCGGGGGTCGAAGCGCGATATGGTATGTTTGGCATGGACATGACACCCTACCGCTTGAACCACTGATCTGTTGTTCGCTACCTCGCTTTCCAGTTCGGTGTTCGTTTTTCTGCGAATGCCCTCGGTCCTTCGACGGCGTCATCACTTTGTACGCGTTTTACCTCTGCCTCATAACGTGTGTAGTAGGCTTGTGGGAGTGGATGATCCAGCCCACGCATCGCAACCTCTTTGGTCGAGCGCACGGCCAATGGTGCGCAACGAAGGATATCGCGTACATATCCATCGACAGTCTCTTTAAGTTCAGTTGACGGAACAACCTCGTTGACAAGACCGAGTTGAAAAGCCCGGTCAGCAGACATGTGCCGACCCGTTAGCATGTAACCCATCGCTGGCTTTAATCCAATCAGCCGGGGCAGGCGGTGTACACCGGCTGACCCTGCAATAAGCCCACGGCGCGGTTCCGGCAAACCAAACTCTGCATGTTCCGCGGCAACAATAATGTCGCAGGCCATGGCGATTTCGAGACCGCCTCCCAGGGCATAACCGTTGACCATAGCAATGACCGGTTTGGGGAAATACCAGCGTTCAATGATGTGCGTCGTCTCAAGACCAAGCTTATTCCAGTGTAGTCTTTCGGCTGGGGTAGCATCGCGCTCACGTGCACGGTGTTTCAGGTCAGCGCCGGCACAAAAAGCTCGATCACCCGCACCGGTGATCACCGCCACCCAGATATCATCATTGTGTTCCACTTCATCCATGTGTTGGGAAATTTGCCAGCGAAGCTCGGGATTCAACGAATTCATGGCCTCGGGTCGGTTCAGGGTGATCCAGGCGACGTGGTCCTCGACTTCAAACAGTGTTGTTGCAGTCTTCATTGCGCTTCCTCAATGGCACGCTGCAACAAGGCAATTGCAGCCTCGGAAAAGGCCAACATGTTTCGGCCACGATCACTGTCACCCGTCACCACGGTCTCGCTCAGGGGGTTTGGACCGGATACAGCGATAACACTGGTGCCTGCATCATAGCCGTAAGGTGTGCCGGTTGGTCCAGCTGCGCCTAACTCGGATATCCCCCAGGTACTGTCCAGCGTTCGGCGAATGGACTCTGCAAAAACCATAGCCATTTCCTCGGTCATCGGTTTGAGTTTTTTAAGTTCCTCAACCGGCAGATCCAGAAAAATTTTGCGGGAAGCGCGGGTATAGACAACGGTACCACCCGCATAATAGGCAGAAGCCCCGGGGATCGATAGCAGACTGGCTGAGATCAGCCCACCGGTGGATGATTCGGCCACCGCGACAGTTTCGCGGCGGTGCTTTAACAGCTCGCCCACTGCCAGTGCAGAATTTGCAAAGCTCAAGATGGTCACTCCAGAATAGGTACGGAGTGGTAATACTGGCAGAAACAGGGTTTGTGGGGTAGGGGGGGTGCTAGTGCATCGTCAGTAGCGAAACAGTGCCTTCAACAATTTTGCTGCGTTTCGATACGAGCACGGACAATTCCGATTTTAGTTGCGTCGATTTGAGTTCGAATGCCCCGCGGTCTGCGCCCGGACTCGCCTCAAAAAACAGACGTGAATCACGGATTTTGCGATTTAAGTGGGAAATTTTTGCATCCAGAAGATCCAGTTCAGCCATCTTTGAATCAATCAGGTTGCTCTCGTTTACGTTATCCAAACGGCAGGAGGAGTAACTGAAACTGGCCTGGCCCTGCGCATCCACGCATTTGTGAATTTGCTCGGCAAATGCATCGGCAGAAGACGAAAGACCGGAAAGGACAGCTAATATTGCGATAAATTTTTTCATGGATCGAATTAGGCGCCTCACCGGCTACTGATGCCAATTGGTTCGGGCTGAAGGTCACTTTACGACGATGAGCGGTAAAAGAGATCTTAGAAATGTGAACTGGTTCTAATAGTGGGGTCGGGGTAAAGTGCCGGAGTAAACTCTGGTCACTCGTCTCTCGCGGCGGATGAGTCGCCTGTTATTTCTACAAACTCCGGCTTGAGTTTCTCCGAAACGAGAATCACTCCTTTGCTGGCATAGTGGCTGATTTTCGCGACGAGATGCGCCCCGAGCGATTCGCGAATGAGCTTTTAATCTCCCTGAGTTGGTCTTACCGAGTGGACGATACGGTTGATGTGGTGTCAACATAGAGACTTTGTTGCGGAACCACGATAATCAACAAAGACGTTGACTGCGGTGGGTTTACTCCGGCACTTTACCCCGACCCCACTATTTCTGAGGTTCGTATCGCCAGATTGTTAGCATCTTTTCCCTGGTACGACTTGCCCAGCGTCCAATGGGCAAACGATATCTTGTGGCGAGCGACGGGATACCCTGGCGCACTCAATCGACGTCGCGCTGTGACGGATCTCTGGTTTGAACCTGATTTGTTGGTCTCGCAAGCATGCGGGCTTGACCTGTTTTTGTCAGCAGCACCGATCGAACCGGTGGCGTCGCCCGTTTTCGACCTGGATTGTGAACCAGGCATGTATTTCAGCCACATCGTTGGCAACGTCGATGGTCGGGTCGCAGCGGTGAATTCACTTTCGTCCCGCTCGGGCTGTTCGGCATTGCTTTCGACCTGTTCACCCTCGAGTGTGTTGGTGACCGGTTCGCATCTGGCGAGTCTTGAGGCGATACGCACGGGCAGGGCAGACCTGGCAGCAATCGATGCAGTGACCTGGCGCATCATCGCCCGTGATGAACCTGAAAAGATCGCAGGGATTAGCATTGTTGCGCGAAGCGGCGACGCTCCGTCTCCTCCGTTTGTTGTCAGGCGTGGTACCGATCGTGATGTGGTGTTACAGGCTTTGCGCAGAGCGCTCGGCTCGCCGGAATCGAATGACGCTAAAGAAGCGTTAGTGATGAAAGGAATCATCCCAGCACAACGGGATGACTATCTACCCGTGCTGGATGAATACAACGCCGTCAGTTGGCAAATAGGGGGGTCGGAGTAAAGTGCCGGTTATAGTTGCGAATGCCTGCAGCAGGAATCATTCTCTTCGAAGAGATAGGAGGACATTTTGTCCAATGCCAAAAAAACCAGGCGATTTCGTAGACATCCCAATGAGTCGAGGAAAGTAAGGTAGTTCAAATGCAGGAAATCCATCATCAGAATCAATAGCGAACGTCTCTGGAATTCCATCATGGAGATGGCGGAAATAGGCGCGACCGCCAGGGGCGGTTGTGCACGGCTGGCATTAACCGACCTGGACAAGCAAGGCAGGGATCTTTTCATCGGTTGGTGCACTGATGCAGGTTGTTCCATCGAGGTAGACGAGATAGGGAATATCTTTGCCACCCGGCCTGGCAGACTTGAAGAAAAACCAGTGATGACTGGCAGTCACCTGGACACACAACCAACGGGTGGTAAGTTCGATGGCGTCTATGGTGTCCTCGCTGGTCTCGAGGTTATTCGTACTTTAAATGACGAACAGGCTCAAACACTGCACCCTATACAAGTCGTTGTATGGACCAATGAAGAAGGTTCCCGTTTCCAGCCTGCGATGGTTGGTTCAGGTGTACTGGCCGGGGCTTTTCAGCTTCAGGACATCTACAATTGTACAGATGTCGATGGCAAACGCTTTGAGGACGAACTTGAGAGAATCGGCTTCAAAGGCAAGAAGCGGGCAACAGTTCCTGATGCCAGAGCCTATTTTGAAGTTCACATAGAACAAGGTCCTGTGCTTGAAAATGCCGACGATATTATTGGCGTAGTAACCCACCAACAGGGTATTCGGTGGTATGACGTCACGGTAACCGGAATGGAATCCCATGCGGGTACGACGCCTATGCCGCTTCGCAAAGATGCATTGATGACCGCGGCAGAGATCGCCCTCAAAGTTCGATCGATCGCGCTTGATAATGCGCCCGCCGGTTGTGGAACCATCGGTAAATTCGATTGCTATCCCGGTTCACCCAACACAATCCCTGGGAAGGTTATGTTCTCGGTTGATCTTCGGCATCCTGACAACAAAACACTTGAAGACATGGAAACAAGTCTTCGGGATTTTGTCACATTGCTGGGTAATGAATGTGAAGTGAACATCGATGGCTACTGGAAATATCCCGCCATGGCATTCGATTCAGGCTGTGTGGAAACTGTCCAGTGGTCAGTGAACCAACTTGGATATCGGCACCAGAAAATGATTACAGGGGCCGGTCATGATGCCAGCTACATGGCGCAGGTAGTTCCTACTTCCATGATCTTCATCCCCTGCAAAAACGGCATAAGTCACAATGAAATTGAGCATGCCACCAAAGATCATTGTGAATCTGGATGTAACGTTTTACTACAAGCACTGCTGGTAACGGCAAATACAAAATAGTGGGGCGAGGTAGCCTAACCCGGATTCATCGGACATCAATTAGGGGACACAGATTGCTGACAGTAATACGGATACGCTGCGCTAGTCTCCGACCCCCGAATTAGGTGTAAAGCCCCTTGAACAGGGGGCCCTGTTTAATGGTGGACTAGAGGACGACTCCATCACTAAAAAGTGCCTCTATTTCATCCTCGGCAAGATCGAACGCATTCAATACCTCACGTGTGTGCTCTCCCAGCTTAGGCGCTGGTGAACGCGGTCCAACATCGGCGGTGGCAAATCGCATCGGAATTCCGACCGTCGGGTACTCACCGATGGTTTTATCATTAATAAGCGGGAACATATTGATGGCTTTAGCCTGCGCATCATCCGGTACCTCGTGCAAGGCAAGGACTGGTCCCCAGATTAAGCCCGCCTTGTCGAAAATGTGCCCCCAGTCGTCCCTGCCTCTAATCGAGAGCGCCTCATCAATACCGTTTGTTAACGCTTCCATATTTCGATACCTGGACCCCGGGTCAGCGTAACGTTCATCCTCGAGCCATTTTTCGAGACCGAGTGCTTTGCAGAACTTAGGCCACGCTGAAACTTCCGGCATATTAAATACCACCCATTTTCCGTCCCCGCAGGGATACCGATTGGCGGTGGGTGTCAGCATTTCATGGCGCGCTCGCTTACGGACCGGTGCCTTATCAACTGCTGTCACCGCATAGTCTGAAGCCTGGGTCCACACTGCCGTTTCGTAAAGTGACGTTTCCACAATCTGACCTTGCTTTGTTCTTTCAGCGTGACGGAGCGCGGCAAGAATTGCAGTGGCAAATGCAAGGCCAGTGACATGGTCACCCTGAGCCGGCCGTGCCTGGGGGACCGTGCCTTCGGCACCTTCGCGACTCGCATCGTAGAGACCCGAGCGACCGAAGAACGCCGTTACGTCATAACCGGGACGACCGTGATCAGGACCAGTCGTGCCATAACCCGTGAGGGTTGCATGTACGAGTCCCGGATTAGCGGCAAATAGCGATGCGGGATCGAGTGCATACTTTAGTTGTCGTTCCTGTAATAAATTGCACATGAAAATGTTGGCCGATACGCACATTCTGGCGACAAGTTTCGATCCTTCCGGACGGGTCAGATCTATCTGAATGGATTGTTTGCCCCGGTTATCCACATCAAACTGAAAGTCGTAGTCGCCCAGGTCGCGGTCTGTTTTTACAGGCCGACTCATGTTGCGCATGGGATCGCCAGTTGGTGGCTCAATCTTGATTACTTTTGCACCGAGGTCTGAAAGAATAGCCCCCGAACTTGGTGATGCCATCCAGCTGTCAATTTCAATTACGGTGATATCTTCCAGGGGTGATGCCACGTCTGCTCCCGTTATGTGATGTTTGTTTTTGTCATCAAATAATAGGCGAGCGCTGGGGAATTAGAAAGGTGGATAAAAGTGTCGGAATTCCAGATCAGGTCGTACCGTTCCGAGGACATGCCCCGGTTGTATGAAATATGCCTGCGTACCGGAAACAGCGGAGCGGACGCCACTGGAACTGTGGAGGATAAAATTCTTGGGCACTATTTTGCCGCGCCTTATGCAACACTGGAGCCGGAATTGTGTTTTGTGCTCGATCATGGCGGATCCGCGTGTGGTTATATTCTCGGTACACAAAATTCAATGGTGTTCGCAGAATCCTGTGAGAAGGAATGGTGGCCGAAGCTGCGCGGCCAGTATGATCTGCCTGATGAGGGTGAAACCGGCAGGACTGCGGACATGATCAGGGCATTACATCGCGGTTATCGCGCACCTGAATGGGCGCATGACTATCCTGCACATCTGCACATCGACATCCTCCCCATTGGACAGGGACAAGGCTATGGTCGGCAGTTAATTAAAACCTTTGAGAACAAACTGAGAGAATTGCAGGTACCGGCAGTACATTTTGGCGTTGGTACCGCCAATGAAATTGCCATTGCGTTCTATCAGCATCTGGGTTTCCATATTGTTGTTCAGACGGATTCGCTGCTGGTGTTCGGCAGGCAGCTGACCCGTGCCTAGCGGACCGCTAGGTCATGCCCTGGGACTTCAGGAACTGAAATAGCTGCCGGTCATGTCTGCTGGTGGCAGATAACCTGCCGGGTCTTACCCAGGGCTGCCATTTGGGTGGCTGCGCCCCGTCGACGGTATCTCCCATGACCGTCACGCGCTGAATGACCCGCTCGCCAACGAAATCGTTGAGTACGAAGTGCTGGGTGCAGCAGTTGTCCCACATCGCAATGGTGCCGCTGGACCAGTGATAGCGCATGGTAAATCGCGGATTACTGACCCAGCGAGTGAGATAACCCAGAACCGCCTCACTTTCAGTTGCATTCATTTCGACGATTCGCCGCGTAAAATGTTCATTGACGTAAAGCGCTTTGCGACCGGTTATCGGATGAATTCGGACGACCGGGTGAATAGCCATCTTGTCGGGTCGATTATGAGGCAGTGCGTCGTGCAACGCGGTAAGCCCCTCGCACATCTCCTTCATCGGGTCGGACAGCTCATCATAGGCAGCACAAAGGCTGGTCCACATGGTGTCGCCACCGGTTTCCGGGCATTTGATCATCTGCAGAATCGACATCAACGCGGGATGTTCCTGAAAAGTGATGTCGGTATGCCATTCATCTGCGACACCACCACTGGTTGCATTGAGCTGGAATATCTCCGGCAAGGTCTCAGAATCATTTTTCAGGTTGGGATGTCCCTCAAGCTGACCAAAATGACGCCCGAAAGCCACGTGCTGGTCTTCTGCCATGCCCTGGTCAGGGAAAAAGAGCACCATGTTCTCAACCAACAGTGCCTTGATTCGATCAATATCTGATTCGTTGGCATCTTTGAGTTTTATGCCAGTGATTTCGGCACCGAGCGCACCCGCGAGTTTACGGATCGACCAATTCGTTGCATCAGACATTAGATTGCTGCCAGTGAGTTGTTATCCTGAAAGAATAAACGTCTCAACCCAGAAATCAATCCGCAGACACTTATCCGGATATTGAACCAGCGTTGTTACCGATGTTATTGAACCGGGGGGTCTTCCCGGAGAATAAGCTGCACCGGGCCACCGCCACCATCAACATCGGTAAAATAGAGCTGGTACAGGTGGCTATCCTCAAAGGTTGTCGATGAGGGGCCAAAAACAATGGTCGAGTTCGCCGCCTCGGTTAGCACGACATCGTAAGTACCAGGCAGAACCTTAAGCCTCCGCGCACCGGGAGAGACCAGATTGTCCACTGTCGGCCTGATGTTGGTGACCGTCTGTCCGCTGGACAGCAGAAAAGCATCAATCAGGCCGGCTTCCGGTGAAAAATTCTTGATACTGACCGTCGCACTGCCGAGTGCACGACGCCGGTCTTCGGTACCTGCAAGGTGTGAGTTTGTCGTTCCGATGCCAGTCGCAGCAAGACTGTTAAAGGTGCCTGCGCCACCGGTGAATGTATTCTCGACAATCACGTCGGTTGCATCGTTCGCTGTGGTGCTGCGCACTGTGTGGTCACCGGCCGTCAACACCGTGAAATCAGTGATGTCCCCGAACAACAGATCCTCTGCAATCAGGACATCATCCAGGTAGAAGTCGATAGCGGTTCTGTCAGGGATCATGTTGAGGAAGTGAACAGCAGCAGGGAGTACTTCACTGGGAAACCCGAGACTGCCTGCGGACGAAACCGCGATCATCCGCGCGCTACCTCCACCGGGTCCAAAATAGTCCAGGAGTACGAACAAAGACCCAGTTGCCGCGCTCGTCGCGAATACACCGGAGTCCCACAGGGTGCTCGAATCTGCTGATGCGATTGCGCGCAAGTGCAGATCCTCAGCGGCATCAAAAAGAAAGAATTCAGAAATTGAGTTCGCCGGAACAGTGGTGATTGCAACGCCGGGAGGGTCATCACCCGTAGTCAGGTGAAAATCAACACTGCCACTAACAGAACTCGCTGCATGCACGAAGCGAACACCGGCTTTTCCTGTTTCAAATTCCACTGGCGCTTCATCCAGTAACAGAATCTGTGGATTCGCCATCGTCCCGGTGATTACCGCAGTAGCGAATCGATTAATACCGATTCGCAACTCCGTCTGTACGAGCGTGGTCTGCTGGCTGTTACTGATGTAGAGCACACGCAAGGACCTGGTGACCTCAGGCAGCACTGCAACAAATGGGGTGGAATCTCCGAAATCGACGAATCCGACCCCCTGATTTTCGAAGTTTATAGAGAATCCCGGCGAATCGGGGATGGCATTGACAACACGAAGCTGGCCAGATGGCGCCGGTTGCGGCGTAAAGCCGTCCTCGCTGCCGCAGCCGGAAATTGAAAACAGGAAAAACAGGGTGCATACCGCAAGAAGGTGTCTCATCAAAAAGCTTTAACCGAGTGTGTTGCGAGGAAAATTCCGCGCAACAATAATTGAAAACCGATTGCTATGCCACCTTCGGGGTTAAATTAATCCCCGGAAGGCGATGAGCGTGGCCACCGCGCTCACATTAAGGCTTTCGACCTGATTGGCAAGCGGAATAGCGAGTCGGCCATCGCACAGTGCCAGAACCTCATCATCGAGACCCTCTGACTCATTGCCCAGGACAAAAATGTTGGTGCTCGTATCATTGACGTCAGCAAACGAGAGGTTACCGTCCGCGCAGAGCCCAAACACGGTAACCTGCAGACTTTTTAGATGCTCCAGTGCAGTCGGCGTATCCGCACAATGGTAAATTCGGGCTCGAAGCAAAGTTCCAGCGCTTGCCTTGAACACCAGCGGGTCGATTTTCGCCGCGCCACGGCCCGGCAAGATCACTGCGCAACCTGGCGCCGCAGCGACCGAGCGAATAATCATACCGACGTTTTGTGGATTGGTTACCCGATCAAGCAGCAGCAGTCTTGTTGGTGTATCTGGATCCGGGACAAATGAACTAAGCGGTTGATAGCCGGGTGCCTCCAGATCGATTGCAACCCCCTGATCCTGCCGTGCATTACGGGAAATCCGGGAGAGAGAGGATTTGTCGTGGAAGCGGATGTCGATGTTTCGTGCGGTCGCGAGCGACTGGATCTGGTCTACGATGGCGGAGGATTTGTTCGTTTTCGCCAGATGCAATCGATGAACGCTGATGTCCTTGGTTAGAAGAATTTCCAGTACAGGTTTACGTCCATACAGCGTAATCATGTTATCGAACTGGCTTTTGCGCGCCAGATACGCCGGTTGCTGGGTAATTTGCGAGTCCATGGCGGCCAGTTTAAGACATTTCGTCTCGCAAAGGCTGCAACCAGCCGCAATTTGCATATTTAGCGTGTAATGCCGCATAAGCTTGCGCGTTATGACAAATGTGAACCCGACCTGTATGTATAAGCTATTCTTTATTGTTCTGTTGCTCCTGGCATCTTCACTCACCAGCGCCGGTGGTCTTGATGGTGAGCCTCGCGCGCTGGCCCGGATAGATACGATGCTGGCTTCAATGGGCGGTCGCGAACTCTGGGCGAATGCAAGATCGGTATTTACCATGGAGCGAGCCCGGCACCCGAAGTATGGCGATGGCATTATCGCGTCCTTCTGGCGTGATCTGGAACAACCTGGGGAATATGGTCGTTATGCACACCGCAAACTCGATCTGACTTATATCTGGAACGAAAAAACCGGTTGGGTACAGCGCAACGGAGAATTGCGGGATTATTCTGAAGCAGAACTCGAGGAGCGCCATTACTACTGGTCAAGGGAAATCTATATCCTGTTCCACCAGCTTGCGGCAGGAACCCGGAAACTGACCGTCAAGTCATTCGGCGATGATGGATTTTCATTGTTCGATGAAGCAGGAGATCGGATCGGTGATTTTCGCTTAACTCCGGAGGGAGATCTGTATATGTGGCAACAATTTGGTGGCGAGGCGCCGGTGACTTACATTTATGGACCGCACAAGGATTTTGGTGAACTGTCGTTTCCCGACTGGGGTACCGCAACAGACGGCAGCTGGGGATTCTATTATCTGCAGGTTCTTCCCAATGAAAAACCCTTCTCCTATCATACCTCCCTCGCCAGGCCCAAATTGCACTGGGATGGTGGGGCCGTCAACGTGCGCCAACATGATGAGGATTGTGTCCCGGTCACACCCTAGCCTTTGTTACAGGCCTGGGTCCCGGTAGGATTAATCACAGGTTCATGATAAAAAGTCTGTCTGTGTCTGCTGAGCGATATAACCATCATTGTACGCCTGACCCTCTTGCTGCTTTTAGCCTTGTTTCACGGCGCATGCTTTTCCGACGAGCCAGGAAGGCTACCGCTACGCGTGGGTGTGTTTACCGGCTTCGAACCGATGGTGTTTAAGGTTAGCGAGCAGATACAGGGAATTGAAGTTGATCTGGCGCGACTCGTTTGCGATGTTCTGCAGCGGCCTCTGGAAGTGAAAACCTATCGCTTCACTGAGTTGATACCGGCCCTTGAAGCCGGAGAAATTGATGTGATCATGTCCGGCCTGTCTGTTACGGATGAGCGAAAACAGCGGGTCAGTTTTACTCAGCCCTATCTTGAAATAGGTCAGATGGCCATTGTCCGGCTTGAAGATGCAAGCGAGTTTGGCCAACCTATGGCGTTAACCCGGAAGGATCTGATTATCGGGGTACACCAGGGCTCCACTGGCCAAAGCTATGTGCGCAAGACCTACCCCACTGCAGCAGTTGTCGAATATGGCGGTGTAGAGTCTGCGCTTGAAGGCCTGCGAGATGGCAAGGTTGATGTGTTCATTCATGACTCAACCACGAGCTGGCAACTTGGCCGGTCATTTGTGAACGATAACCTGCTTAGTCTTAACAGGCTGCTGACCCGGGAGTCTATTGCCTGGGCTGTCGGCAAAGACAATACACTACTGCGTGATGACCTTAATGCGGCGCTTCACATCCTGAAGGACCGCGGTAAGGTAAACGAGGTTGTCCATCACTGGCTGCCTGCACTGCCCATGACACTTTGACGTCGTTTGTTATAGATATTGCCCAAGCTGCTCGCCGATCTGTTCAGGCGTCACCTGGGGCTCAAATCTCACCAATACTTCACCCTCTTTGCTCACCAGAAATTTTGTAAAGTTCCAGGCAATATCGGCCACGCCGTCAGGATTTGCCTTTTCCGATTTCAACCAGTTATAGAGCTCGCAGGCATCATCACCGTTCACCTCTATTTTGGAAAACATGGGGAAGCTCACATCGTATTTCGATTTGGCGAATGTCTGTATCTCTTCATCAGTACCGGGCTCCTGGGCACCAAACTGGTTACAGGGAAATCCCAGGACCTGAAAGTTTTCGTTTTCGTTCTGCAGGGTACACAGACCTGTGTACTGTGGCGTAAGTCCTCACTGGCTGGCAAGGTTTACGATCAGCAACGCCTGGTCTCGATATTCAGACAGGGAGATAGATTCCCCGGTGATTGTCTTCATCTTTAGATCGTAAATTTTTGACATCGCTGGATTCCTGTTTTTCGTGTCGATTAATGGCATGCGTGCCTTATTCTAGTTATTTCCTGTCAGGAAGGACAGACGCTGCGCCGCTCTACTAATCAGGAAAATATACCGTGCAGAAACCATTCTCTGGTTTTCATGTCCTGGTAAACCCAATAATGTGCTCCACATGACTGACGCGCCACATAATAGTCCCGGGCGGCGTCATTCCCATCCCACCAGCCGAAGTCAATTCTTTCAGGCCCAAGGGTTAAATCCAGTGTGCCTTCCATATTCGGTCGGCCATTTGTTGATAACAAAAACCGCGGTTTATTCAGCAAATACAAGGGTCTCTGATTCTGCCTGTCCTCTTTCTCAGGAAACCAGTAATCTTTTTTGTTCAGGCGAACAGTTTTCCAGGCTTTTTCCGGGCGATGATCATTGGCCAGGGATAATCCGAAACAAGTCTGTGGTCCCAGCCGTGCGCGGAACATATTGAGTAGTCTACTGGTTCGATCACGGTCAGAATTGTTATGCAGCCGGCCGTCTTTCTGGCGAAAACTTGTCCCATGAAAAAGATCTCCAGAGTGCGCGTCAGCCTGACTGAAACTGTTAGCAGAGAGGCTGATATTATCCACTTCCGGCATATCATTAATCTTGTCAAGTTGTAGCTGGGTCAGCATAAGAAACATTGCGGCATCATTTTCAGGATTTGCCAGATAAATACTGAATTGTTTAGCAGGATGGCAGCGATGGGATAGTTTAAATACCAAATGGTTTAGCTGCAGCTGTCGCACCTGTAGAAAATCACATAACTCTGCAATGAGCCGTTTCACCGGGAAGGCAAGTGACTGGATATTAGTTACGTCCGAAAGAAAGGTAATATCGCTATGAAAGCGGGGGTCTTCCCCGATAAATTTTTGAGGGTCAGGTTTTTCCCCGACAAGGCGCTGCAGGTAATCGGCAAAAAAAATACCGAAACGGCGACTCAGCCCATCTGTTGGCAAAGCAAGAAGACTGCCAACAGTGTGAATGCCCATCTGTTGTAGCGATTCTTCAATCTTTTTGTCGATTCGCAGAGCGTTCACAGGCACTTGCTGCAGAGAGTCAGCCACTTTTGAAATGATTGTGTTATCAAAACTGTCCACAACATTTTTATCAATACCGCGTTCTGCTTCTGCAAAACATGCTTCTGCAAAACAGAGGGCGGCCAGCGGGGTTACACTGATGCCGATGGCTGCGCTGTATCCTAGTCTGGCAAGCCCGGAGCGGACTTCTTGTACAAGGTTTGGCAAACCTAAAAACAATTTGAGGCAACCACTGACATCCAGCAACAGACTGTGCGGCGCTTTGATCGATACACAGGGGGTAAATTGATATGCCCATTGGGCAAGATGCGAAAGGGTGGCGAATTCCTTTTCTTCATCCCGCTCAAAATTGACAATCTGATTGGTCACGGTATAGGCGGTGTCCATACTATTGCCGGACTTAATCCCAATTAAGCTGGCAGACTGGTTCATGTATTGGATTTTCTGCCGGCAACTGACAACAACCGGGTGATCTTTCCTGTCGCGGCAGAATACTTCTATCGGTAACTGTGCGAAATGCAGGCATAACCATATCCCGGAGGCTGGCCAATCATCGTCGCCAGTTTTTCTACTGGTGTTCATTATCTTCGGCCATTGCATGGATCTCCATAAGTTCCCTGTCCTCAAATAGCACATCGAAATCATGAGATTCGAATTCGGGAATTTCCTGAAAAAGTGCCGAATCTCTTAAAGACCTTGTAGAGATATCCTCCGTTGCTATCGAGAGCGACGGAAAATCAGGGGTTATCTGATTGAGCCTGTCTTCAAAAGGTACGTTGAGTATTTCACTGCTCCAGCCCCCTCTGCGCTTGAGTATTCTGAAATCGACAGATGTATGCTCGGATGGAGAAGTATGCCTGGATGGAGAGGTTTTTGGCGGGAAAAGCTGTATTCGCAGCTCTGCGGGTGAAGCGCGCTCTGCTGCCTTTGCAGGGCGGAAGAGTATGTTCCAGGTATTACCCTCTTTGCTGGCAACCTGCAGCCGTCGAATTTGCTTTTCATTAATGTTGCCAGGCCATGCCAGTACGGCACTGCAACTCTTCGAAGCCAGTGCTTTTTCAAGCACCCAGAGTGTATCGTTAGCTGTCTTTGGGTTAACGATCAGGATGGATGTAAGGTCGATACCCGCTTTAAGCAGTGCCGGCGGGTAGGGTATGTATGGGGGTGAGACCCATAGCAGCCAGCGAGTCTGGGTCTGGCTCAACCTCGCCAGGGCCGGGGTCAGTAACCTTAATTCGCCGATACCCTGTTGATCATGCAGCAGTTCTGTCACACCATCGTCCGGCCAGCCTGCCCCTGGCAGATGACCATCAAGTACCGGGAACCCGGTTGTTATGCCCTGCCTGAAGTCGCAATCGATACTGGAGGCGCGCCAGAGCTCAGTATCGTGCAGCAACAGTTGCAACGACTGATTCTTCGATAGATCTCTCAACATGTTAACGGCATCTAAATATAATCATGACAGATACTACTGTTTGTATGTACAGTAGTGTAAATATTCCAGTTTTCCGCTCTCAGGTCAACAAGAACAGTCAAACGATAATGTGTCAGGCTAAGTGTTGCGCCTGATGAGAAGGGCAGGGACAATATCCAATGCCTGAATTCCAGTACCCGTGGTATGACTCCGGATGGCTCGCCTGTTTTGATGCCGCGATTGCCTATATCCGAGCGCATCTGCCGGACAGGATCGGCGAATTTGAAGCAGCCTTCGAAACATTGAAAACCGACCCGAATTTCGACACTATCCTGCTTGACCGCTGCATCGATGAGAGTATGCGTCGAGAGCTATGCGACCTGGTTGACGCGATACCTGATGCGCAGCTGCAAAAATATGAAATGTTCGGTTTTGGGCGAACGCTGCTTCATAACCAACCTCGCCTGACTGAACTGCAGCACGAATGGACGGACAGAGTAGCTTCACTGGTAGGTGAAGCGGTTGAGCCCAGCTACAACTTTCTGAGCCTGTACAACAATCTGGGTGTATGTCCACCCCATATGGATTCCCCGGAAGCGAAATGGACTCTGGATATTTGCCTTCGACACAGTGCGGTCTGGCCGATACTGATAGGTCCGGTCAGGTCCTGGCCCACAAAGCGAGAATACGATCCACTGGGTTGGCAGGAGCAGATTAAAGGCGGGGAGCAGTTTACAGAGGTCAGGCTTGCACCGGGACAGGCGGCACTGTTTTCCGGATCCAGCCAATGGCATTACCGGGAAAGAATCCCACAGGTGGCAAAACAGAATTTTGTCCATCTCCTGTTCCTGCACTACATACCAGTCAACTGCCGAATGATTGCGAATCCGCATCGATGGTCGGACCATTTTGGCATTCCAGCGCTGGCGGAAATCAGGGAGATCGCAGGTTATGAGAATGGCACCTGAACAGGGTCAGATGGAGAGCTTTTGCCCTTCTTTTAATTCTTCCATCACAACGTAAGTTCGGGAGTCGCTGACACCGGGTAAGTTCAAAAGTGTCTCCCCGAGAAGAATTCGATAGGCCACCATGTCCGCGACCCTGGCCTTGACCAAATAGTCGAAATTTCCGGAGACAAGATGGCATTCCAGAACCTCAGGCAAGCGAATGATCGCTTCACGGAACTCGGCAAAGACATCGGGAGAGGTACGCATCAGGGAAATTTCCACGAAGACCAGGAGTTCCAGTTCAAGCAAGTGTGGATTTAGGATTGCAGTGTAGGATTCAATATAGCCGCGTCCTTCCAGTGATTTGACGCGTTCAGAGCAGGGCGTTGCACTTAAACCAACTTCGCCCGCAAGTGCGGCATTGGATATTCGCGCGTTGTCTTGCAGCACTCTCAGGATTTTCAGGTCGATTCTGTCCAGTGATTTGCTCTGTAAACGTGCTTTTTTCGGCATTAAAAACCTCGGATTCAATTTGAGGGATGATAGATCACTGCATATTCTATCGTAATAAGTGAGATTCACTGCATTATCGTCAATATACTAGCCACATTGTCTATATCAATGAATTATTTCAGCAGAAGGAGCCGCTATGCTTGTTGGCGTACCGAAAGAAATCAAGAATCACGAGTATCGCGTAGGCCTGGTACCTGCAGGAGTACGTGAGCTTGTCCATCATGGTCATCAGGTGCTGATCGAAAGCGGGGCCGGGGCAGGCATCGGTTTTGAGGATGATGATTACGTGCAGGCTGGCGCATCGATTGCTCCGGATGCCGGTACCGTGTTTGAACAGGCAGAAATGATTGTCAAAGTTAAGGAGCCACAGGCTTCCGAGCGGGCCATGTTGCGCTACGACCAGGCTCTGTTTACCTATCTGCACCTTGCTCCGGATCTGGCCCAGACAAAGGATCTGATCGCCAGCGGTTCAATCTGTATCGCCTATGAGACAGTTACAGATGGATTTGGCCGATTGCCGCTACTTGCTCCGATGTCAGAAGTTGCAGGCCGGATGTCTATCCAGGCTGGTGCCATGTGCATGGAAAAATCCCACGGCGGTAACGGTATTCTGCTGGGCGGTGTTCCGGGTGTTGCCCAGGGACATGTGGTGATTCTGGGTGGCGGTGTGGTTGGCCAGAATGCCGCGCAGATGGCAGTTGGGATGGGCGCGAGAGTCACTATTATCGACCGTAGTCTGGATGTGTTGCGACAGATTGATCGGCAGTTCGGTAATCGCGTACAAACCTTGTACTCCACCCAGGATGCCATTGTCAGTCAGGTGATGAATGCGGATCTTATCATCGGTTCTGTGTTGATCCCGGGCGCCTCTGCACCGAAGCTGGTGTCGGCCGAGATGGTCAGAGAGATGCGGACCGGTACAGTCGTCGTGGATGTAGCGATAGATCAGGGAGGGTGCTTTGAGACCTCAATCGCCACTACCCATGACAATCCAACTTACATCAAGGATGGCGTTGTGCACTATTGTGTGGCCAATATGCCGGGTGCCGTTGCCCGGACCTCGGCGGCCGGTCTGAACAATGCGACCTTGCCCTATGTGCTCGAACTCGCCGATAAAGGCATTCGGGCTGCGCTGAAGAGCAATGCTCATCTGCTGGCGGGTCTGAACGTTTATCAGGGAAAAGTAACGAATGCCAGTGTAGGCAGCGCACATAATATAGAGAGTATCGACCCGGCCAGTGCTTTAGCTGCCTAGTGCTTGCGTTTTTTTCCTGCGAACCGACCGATTTAGCACGTTATCTGCCTCTATTCTCCTGAAGCGATCACGATCCAATGGGGAATACTTGAGAAATCGGGGTAATAGCACAACTCGAGGGGCGCGGCCCGGGTGTTGGTTTATACTCCTGTTGTTTAGTTGTTTTTGCGAACTTCGCACGGTAAACGGCAGGTCGACGTGAAACTATTGAAATCAAAACCCGGTGTTGAGCATCCGGAAGACAGGCATCTGGCGAGCCTGATACTTCAGGGTGACGAACGTGCCATCACCGAATTTATGGATGTCTACTTTCCCAGGCTTTATCGCTTTGCATTAATAAGACTCAGTCATGACGAGTCGAGTGCCGAGGATGTTGTACAACAAACACTGGCGATTGCGGCGCGACGGATTGTTACCTATCGTGGTGAGGCTTCACTGATGACCTGGCTCGCGCAGATATGTAAACGCGAATTATCGCGACATTTGCGCCAGGCACAGGCGCGCAGCAAGGTTGTGACGCTGCTGGACGATGAACCACTTGCCTCGGCACTGCTCGACACCCTGCAGGGCAGCGGTTCTGATGAGCCGCTGGATTTTTCCGAGCGAGAAGAACTGATCACACTGGTGCATATTGTGCTCGACCAGTTACCGAATCGACACGGCGACGTGCTTGAGTGGAAGTACATCGATGGCTTGAGTATCAGGGAAATTGCCGCGCGAATGGACGTAGGTGTCGAGGCAGTGCAATCACAGCTGGCACGTGCGCGAGGTTCATTTAAACGCGCCTTTGGAGATTTGTATGAATTACATCACCAGGAAATATGAGCCGGGTGTCATTCCGGCTTTGTCCCCTACCCATAAGGGTCTGCTCCCATGACTGACGCTGACGATAAAACTCTCGAACAACTGGTGCGGCAAGCAGGGCGGCGAACACCGCTGCCCCAGTCTGCTCGCGTTAAATTCGAAGATACTTTCAGGGCTGAACTGGCGGCGACGCGCAAGACTATTAATCATCAGCAGACTGTCCGGTATGCAGGCGCTGCAGCTTGTATCGCCCTGGTCAGTTTTTTTGCGGTTTTTCTGACGACTCAACCTGAGCCAGTCACGGTTGCCACTGTGGACCGCTATACGGGCGCGACCTTCTGGCAGGATGAATCGACCGGCGGACCCCTGCGTTCTGGAAACACCGTTCAGACTGGAGATACGGTACGCACCATGGAAGGTTCACTTGCGCTTCGACCTGCGGATGCAGAAATTGACATTCGCCTTGACCGCATGACGGAAGTCGAATTTCTTGATGCGAGAACGTTGCGGCTTAATTCAGGGACCGTCTATGTGGATGCGCGAAGTCGCGGTACCCACCAGCCACTAACGATTCTGGTAGATGGCCTCTCCGTTGAACATGTTGGCACGCAGTATCAGGTTCAGTTCATTGAGACGGGAGTTTCAATTGCAGTGCGTGAAGGCGAAGTAACCGTCGCTTCATCGAAACAGAAAGTTCAGGGCAAGGCGAATGAAACACATGGTCAGTTGATTCAAACGACTCCCGGCCATGATTTGGAAATCGTCAGTATCGCCACTCATGGAGAGCGCTGGGACTGGGTAGCCAGAATTGCGCCGGACGTTGATACTGATGGATTACTGATCAGTGACTTCCTGGCCTGGGTTTCCCGGGAAACCGGGCTCTCGGTTGTCTACCAAACGGAGACAATCAGTGGGCTTGTGAAGACCCAGAGAATTCTCGGCCCCGTTCCTACCGGCGACGTTATCAGGGCTCTACAAATTGCCATGGACACTACCGCCTTTGAAACACGCATCGAGGATGGCAAGATTATCGTGGCTGATGGCCACTAGCCCGCATTATTCACGAAGGCGACACAGTGCAATCGTTAGGTTATTATATTTCAACGGGTTAGGCAAAATGGAGGTCAATTCGTGAAAAACAGGCTGTGTCTGAATGGTTTTCTGACAATTCTGCCTTCCGAATCTTGAGCGATGTTTGTCCAACCTTCTTCGCCACAATTGCCATAAAATCCATTCCCTTCATGAATAATGCGGGCTAGTCAGGTGCTGTGCGGGCGTTGATCAGAATCGCCAGATAACGCCAAGATTTGTAACGAGGGGAAAGACTGGTTCGAGATCTATTTCCTCAAGTTCATAAAAGCCATCCTCCAGAATTATCTCGTAATCGATCCCCCCTTTGTTTGCCCGGTTAACCAGATTGGTGATTTCGAGAAAAAATGACAATGAAGTGTTACCCAGTCCCAATTCGTAGGATATCTTCGCATCAAGCGTTGCAAAGTTCTTTAATCGTGAATTACTGCGATAAGCCGGCACCTCAAAGCTACCGTCGGCCGGGATAGTCGTGGGTAACTGGGTCAGGGTCCAGCCTGTGTGCCAAGCGCCGGCCAGGCTTATTATCCATTGCCCAGGCTTCCAGTTGAGCAGCGCATTCAAGCTGTGGGTCTGGTCCCAGCGTCGATCTATCCAGCGACCGGCCTCATGGTCTCGTACCTGGCTGAACGAATAGTTAAGATTCCAGTCATAAGGTCCGTAAGTCCCGACCAGACCAAGCTCGATACCCCGGGTATACGCCTTGTCAGCACGAATAACGATTCTGTCAGGTTCAAGCTCCGGGGTGAAGTTGTATGGATCAAACAGGTTTTCAAACCGTGGCTTCAGATCATCGATGCGCTTATAAAAAATTTCTGCTTTGAGCCGCAACGATGGACCAGCCTGCCAGTCCGCGGCAATGATCCAGTGGTCCGATTTTTGCGGTCTGGAAAATTCGCTCTCGAGGTCCGCGGTTTCCAGCTCGTAGATTGCCTGGGGCTGATAAAATCGACCGTAGCTGAATCGCAATCGCCAGTCTTGCCCGAGCTCATACACCATGGCTACCCTGGGACTGATTTGTGACCCTGCTTTTGAATAGTTCTGGCGGTCATAGCGCAACCCCATTTGCACTGTCAGGGCACGGGAGAATTGGTATTTGGTTGTCAGAAATGCACTTGAAGAGTGGCCGCCGAATTTTGCCTTGAAGGATTCATCTACAAATACCGGTAAGGCGAGAACCTCGGCAACAATACTACGTTCCACAATGATGCTTGTATCGTATTCCATCTCCAGATCGCGATAGGTAAACCCGTACTCGAGTCGCAATCGATTGTTAACCTTGAATTCCTGCAGGTGCTTGATGGATGTAACGTTGAGCGTTTGCTTGTCAATTAGCGAACCCACCGAGCGATCCTCCGCAAAGGTATCGCCCAACCGGGTACTGTCGATGTCGCCAACTGAGAAAAATGTCCGGGAATAGACGCGAGGGCTGAGGTTGGTTTCCCATTCCATCCAGACATACTGGTTATCAACCTTACTGCTGGCACTGGCCTCATCAGACGTGAATACAATGTCATCGCTAAATCTGAATGCGCTGAGCTTTAGAGTCCCGCGCTCAAAATCGCGGGTATAGCGTGCGTACAGATCATGGTACTTCGGGTGGCCGAGTCTGGGATTCACGACGTTGAGGAGGTTATCGAGATTGCCGCGCCGCGCGGAAAACATCCAGCGATTTTGCCCTTTCTCCGTGAACAGAAGTGCTGAGGTTGAAAAGGCACTTAGTCCCAATTCGCCACCCGACGAAGTGAAGGTATCCTGGGTTGCGATATCCAGAACGCCACTCAATTTATTTCCGTACTGCGCGGGGAAGCCGCCGGTAAAATATTCAATGTTCTGGATTGTCTGTGGATTGAACGAGCTGAACATGGATTGAAAATCCCTTAAATGGAAAGGCTCGATAAGCTCCACCCCGTCGAACAGTACGAGCAACTCGTCAGAAGACCCGCCACGCACATTGGGTTTCGATGAAATGCCGAGCGTCGCAGCGCCGGGTAGCCGGTGGATGATGCGCAGACTATCACCGGCAAAACTTGGCGTTTCATTCAGTGACCCTTCATCTATTTGATGTCTGGAGGCGCCATCCATACCCTGCACTTCATAGCGGCTGGCGGTTACAACGATGTTGTCTATGCGAACTGCTGGTATACGAGCAGCGGCGTGGTCTTCTGCGGGGACCGCTTCAGCGGGGGGAGCGCGCTCAATCGTCCAGAGGTTACGCTCGATACGGTGGAGCGACAGACCTAACGTACGCAACGATTGCTCCAGTGATTTGAGCGAGACTTCACCGTCCCACTCAACAATTGCCGACTCCTGCACCAGGCTGGTGGAATAAATCAGGGCATAGTTCGCTTCCTTGAACCGGGTTAATAGATCCGTCAGTGACACAGGCGCAGCGTAAATCGAACGGGCGGCGATCAGCAGCGCAATGGTGAGGATAAATCGCTTCAAGTGACATCAGCTTGTCTGGTGTGACACCATTTTACGTTATTTATCCATCAACGTTCTGATTGTTTGCAGGTTCTCTCTGGCAAATAGCGCAACGCTCTGGTACTAATAGTGACACAGGGATTCGGCGGAGAATGGTAGCTATGAGTCAGCATCAGACATTGGAAACAATTCAGATTGAGCTCGAAAACCACGTGGCAACCGTCACAATTAATCGTCCTCACGCCCGTAACGCACTAAACAGATTGGCGTACAGTGAATTGGAGCAGACCTTCATCGGCCTGCAGGCAGATGCGCAAGTGCGTTGCATTGTGCTTACAGGCGCGGACCCGGCTTTTTGTTCCGGAGATGATGTCAAAGAACTGATGACCGGCAGTGCCGAACCCGGAGGCAGTCGGTTACGAAGGGTTCGACCGGGAACAACACCCGCGGCAAGGGCAATACTGGATTGCGACCGGCCAATCATCGCTGCAGTAAATGGCGCTGCAGTAGGATGGGGTATGGACATGTCTTTATTCGCAGATTTCCGTATCGCCTCAGAGCGGGCAAAGTTTGGGGAGTTGTTCGTTAAAAGGGGACTGGTCAGTGATATTGGTGGTCTATTGCGCCTTCCCAGAATTGTCGGTCCGCAAAAAGCCGCAGAGTTGTTGTTTACAGGCGACGTCATTGATGCGGAAACTGCCCATTCAATCGGGCTGGTGCTGAACGTCGTCCCTCATGAGCAACTACTACCGGCGGCCATGGAATTAGCGAACAAAATTGCTGCTAATCCGCCGCTGGCGGTCAGGTACCTGAAAGAAGGATTACGTCGCGCGTATTATGGTGACTATGAAGACATGGGAAACTGGATATCCCAGTCGCTTGCCATCCTATTTCAAACCGAGGACCATCGCGAGGGCGTCGCCAGTTTTCTCGAAAAGCGTGAACCGAAATTTACCGGCCGTTGATCAACGGAGTTGCTGAAACCAGCAAAGGAGATCGAAATGTACGATGAAATAATCTATGAGGTAGATGGTCCGAGTGCGGTGATTACCCTGAATCGACCGGATGCTCTAAATGCCTTGACCAACAATATGATGGAAGAGTTAAAACATGCGCTGGCTGCAGCCGAGGCAGACCCTGAAGTTGTAGGCATTGTTCTCACTGGAGCGGGGCGAGGATTTTGCGCGGGTATGGATATGAATGCACTTGACTCCCAGGCATCCGGCGGCGATTTGAATGATGGCGCCGTTGTCAAAAGGCTGGATGCTGACCCGGGAGACAAGTCCATGGGCTCGGACTTTCAGGTAACGTTCTCCTACATTATGTCTGTACGAAAGCCGATTATCGTTGCAGTCAACGGCGCCTGTGCAGGGTTAGGGATGTCGATTGCGCTACTATGTGATATGCGATTCGCATCAGAAAATACTAAATTTGTCACGGCATTCGCGCATCGGGGTCTCGTCGCTGAGCACGGTCAGAGCTGGATACTGCCACGATTAATCGGCCCAGCTCGCGCTCTTGATCTGCTCTGGAGTTCCCGCAAGCTTAATGCCGAGGAAGCGATGGAGTTCGGTCTGGTGGAACGAATTTTTCCAGCTGAATCCCTGCTCGACGAAACCAAGGCATATATCCAGGTGCTGGCGGACAGCAGTGCACCTGTTTCAATGATGCTAATGAAGCAGCAGGTTTATCGTCACCTGAATATGAGCCTGGGCGACGCAATGCGGGAAACCAACAAGCTCATGGCAGACAGCCTGACCCGAAACGATTTCGCAGAGGGGGTAAAATCGTTTATGGAAAAACGCCCGCCAGCGTTTAGCAAAGTATCATTGGACTAACGATATCCTCTGCCTGATCCCTCGCTGAATCGCGGTCAAGAGCACTAGCACAAATATCACCAGGGGGATCCCTGGATAATTTACCGAATAGACGATCGGCGATAGCCCGATTCGGACCGCGGCGCGGAGCATCTCATGATCTGCAATGTAGCTCGCGATCGGTGGGCTGTATTCGTAGTAAAAAGAAACAAAGGCGCGCCCCGGATCATTTGTCAGAAGGTAATTGTCCCTGAATGTTCTCAGGCTGACGACCTCTGGTTCCAGGTAACTGCCATAGGCTGCCGTGGCTATGAAACAACCGGCACCGGCACCTTCCGCCTGGGAACTCGTTGTAACCTGCGATGAATCAGGGTTGACCGAGACCGTGGCGCTCGCCGAAACCTGATTGCCGGATTCATCTACACAGTCAAAGACAACTGTTGTTACCGTACCGACAGCAAAACTTGAAGGCGAATTGTTAGTGATGGACAACGTGCCATTGACGTCATCAGTGCAACTCGCCTGACCGAGGAATGACTGCACTTGAGAATCCGAGGAAGGTACTGCCGCATTTGTTGTAATAGACAGCGGCGAAGGCGGGCTGAGTGATGGCGGGGAAGTATCAAGCGCGGCCACGGCGATACCTCCCGGGTCACGAACCGAACCATTAGTGCTGCCGTCGGCGTCATTGGGTCCGCCATCTGCAATGGTCAGCCGCAGGCAAAAGTGTCCTGCATTGAGTCCATTGTCGAAAGTACCATCAGCAGGGGGACAGATATTTCTTGTGCTTGAAGCGGATGCCAGTCGGCTGATGCCATCGTCCACAAACTCCTGCCAACCGGCACTGGTGGTGTACTTTCGATAGGTGGCACCAGCAGGGATAGCGCTCGATAAGGGGATTACAATATTTGCGGTATTGCTTGTAAGTCCATCGACTCTGAAATCGAGAAGTCCTGTCGGATAGTCAAATCTCTCATCCAGAGTATTGTCGAATCCCAACTGTGAATCGTCAGTCAGATTGGCAATATCATCAATGGCCACCGAGCTTGAGTTGCGGTTGGCTGCGAGGCTGACATCCCCAAGGCTGAGCGTTAGTCCGGGTTCGGTTTCCAGTAATAACGCATTATCCGCCGGTAACAGGTTGCCGAAAAGATCAGAATCCAGATAGTCCGGGATACCATCATCGTCATTATCGGTATGCCCTTCGCTCAAGTCGGGGATTCCGTCCGCATCACTGTCCGTGGCGGATGACAGACTGTCCAGACCCGGGACGACTATAAGAAGCCGGGAGATGCGAGTTGACGCAGGGACTGTGGCATTGTCACTAATGACCACTGTCAGTCGGTATTGGCCATCGCTCACTGCCCCAGGATCAAAACCTGACACCGCGGTATCGACGGAGGTCAGTCCAAGACCCGGGCTGGACGCCGTCCAGTCAAACCCAAGGTCGTCACCGGGATTCGGATCGTTTGCCAGAAGCGTGAGCGTAACCGGCCCGCCATTCCGGTCTATGCGAACGCGTTTTTCACCATCTTGCTCAATCACAAGTCTCGCGCTGGGTGGCAGGTTTTCCGCGCTGATGATGAGGGTAAATTGTTGTCCTCCGACGAGAGCGGCACCATCTACGCTTGTCACAGTTATAAGCAGGTTTTCCGAAGACTCTTCCAACCCGTCATCGACAATCTGGAAGTTGATTACTCCATCGCGTCCTGAATCGATGCTGGCAAATCCTGATAACCCGGCATAATCTTCACTACTGACCGTGCCACTGACACTGTAAGAAAAAGTTACCGGATACTCAGGTGCTTCGCCGGAAAGTCTGACTGCAGCGCCGTGGCTGTTACCTTCCGCGGTTGTCGCACCGCGTGCTATGTGCAGGAGAGGCTCTATCACCAGCGTTTGGTTCGCGATGGCGACGTTTCCAGCCTGATCGACTGCAGTCCATTCCAGGGCATGGGTCCCGGATAAAAATGGACCTGCGGGATTAACCGAAATTGCAACGACGCCATCACGCACATCCGTTGCGGTTGCGCTATCTGGCACCGCTGTCCATCGACCTGTCGCCGGAAGTATAAATTTCGATGCAAGTGTGATCGCAGGCGGCACATCGTCAACGCTAAGATTACTGCCGCGAAGATACTCTTCCAGATTTGAAACACCATCGCCATCGAGGTCTTCAGCCGCGTCGCTCGCGAGTTGCGGATCCAGCCCGTTGGCGAGTTCAACCTCGTCGGGAATACCATCCTCATCCGAGTCATTAACATCGTCAGCGTTGTCGCCAATCCCGTCGCCGTCGCTATCTGTTGTTTCAGCCGAATTCAGCGGGAATGCATCAAGATCATCAGGTACACCGTCACCGTCATCGTCATCGTCCGTATTGTTTCCGATTCCATCGCCGTCCGTATCCTGATCCTCACCCGGATCCAGCGGGAAAGCGTCAATGTTGTCGGGCGTACCATCGCCATCGTCGTCAAGGTCCGCGTTATTGCCGATTCCGTCATTATCGGAATCCAGTGACTCATCAGGATTGAGTGGGAAAGCGTCACTGGTGTCGATAACGCCGTCATTGTCATCGTCCGGATCTGTGTCATCACCGATTCCATCGTTATCGGAATCCACAAAATTCGTCACAATGATCTGGACTTGCTCGACCGTGCTATTACCGCTGTCATCAGTACAAGTGACTGTAACCGTGCTGCTGCCTGCAGTGAATACCTCTGGCAGAGATAAAGTGAGCACGGGTGACGGGTCGAGATTATCGACGCAGGAGATTGACGAAAGATAGTTGGTTACCAGGGGATCGTTCGTTGCAATCGGCGTGTTACTCACAATCTGTAATGACGCGGTCGGCAGATTGTTGATCGCCGGATCGGTTTCGTCGAGTGCTGATAAGGTGATTTGTACACCCGACAGGTTCTGCGGGGTAGCAGGTGAGATGAGACCATCGCTATTGAGTGAATTTACCCCGTCGAGCGGCAGACTCGTCCAGCTTATCCGCGACGCCAGGATTCCGGCATAGATAACGTCTCCCGCTGTTATTGTCAGAAATCCGTCCGGAATAACAAAGTCCGGAATGATTCCGTAGGTTGATTGAAAGGAAGCCGTTGCTATTAACATACGATCACCTGCCAGCGAGCTACTGATGTTCGACGGGAAGCTGAAAATAGTATCTATCCCGGCAGTGGCATCGCCGGCAACCAGTTTAAAATTGTTGATGGAATCGTGATGGCTCGCGACCAGGTTCATCTCAACAAACTGCAGACTGCCATCAGCATTACTGAATGCCTCAACGATCCGCCAGCCATGGTGACTGGCCTCAACTGAGGATGCACAGGTCAGGGAAATTGCCATAACCAGCATGGTTTGGATGATTGAATGACGCCCTGAATTCATCAATTGCCTGCTCATTAGAAATTCCAGATCACACCCAGTTTAACCATCCAGTCCTGATAGCTTTGTCCTTCACCCTTTGCCTCAAGATAGCTGCTACTGAGATCAAGGGTAACGCTGCGAAAAGGCAGGGAAACGCCGAGATTGAGCTTATGCATATCACTGACGACCCGATAAGCAAATCGTATTCCGCAACGTGGGTCACCCCCGCAGTTGTCGAAGACGGGGTCCAGGGTTTCTGCTTCATAGTCGATGGACGGATCGACACCGCCGGAAACAGTCGACGTTATTCCGCCGTGACGAAAGCCGTATTCGGCGAAGACCACCATCCGATTCGTCCACTGGAAGTCGACACCCACGTATATTTCATGCGTTGCGGTGTCAAAAGCTGCATCCCGGCTTCGCTCATTTTCGTCTTTATTGAGAAATACGATGTCCGCGTAGCGATAACCCAGATGACCCACCCATCGTGTCGTTAACCTGCGGTTGATGTTTGCATCCAGATCAAAAAAAACACCTTCACGCGCATCGCTGTCCCTGAATTTCTGGTAACTCACATTGGCGCCGACTCCATACCAATGCGCGGTGTAGCTGGCGACCGGCTGATGAATCCAGCTAACACCGCCAGATAGCGCCAGACTGTCAAGATCATCATATTGTTTATGATCCCGGTAATTCAGGTATCCTGCGATGACCCACTGGCCACTGGTATCTATTTTTCGGGAATGACCACCACCCAGGCTGACCGAGCTGATTTCATCGGAGACCTGGTCTTCGCTCTTGTAGGACCGAGAGACATCGTCCTCATGTTCGATTGCGAACTGCACTTCCCCATACCAGCCGGAACCGTAGGCTTCCGCCAGTGCGCGAGAACTCGGCAGGCTCAAAAAAAGAGCGGATAAAAATATGGCAAACATTGGTTTCTTCATAGAAACTTGACCCTATGAATTCGGTTGGGCGCACGCATGGCTAGCATATCTGATATCGACGAAACGCGCAGGCAATTTTTAATTTACCTCCTGTCCACAGGAGCGTTGACCGGCCTCGCTGGATGCGCTTCTTCGAGTGAATCAGCTTTCGCACTGCCGAAGGAAATGCCGCCGGGTCGATCGATATTTCAACTGAGTGGAGACGTGCGCGTTAACGGCATCGCGGCCAGTCTTGCGACGATAATTAAGGCCGGCGATGTGATTGAAACCTTCGAGCGCAGTTATGTCATATTTGTGGTGGGCAAGGACTCGTTTATTCTACGCAGTCACAGCAAGATGCATCTGCCTGTGCCAGCCAGTGCATCGACACTGCCTGTCGCATTTCATCTGGCGCGAGGCAAGGCGCTAACAGTATTGGCTTCTCGCAAGACACAGTTGACCACGCCGACGGCAATTATTGGTATACGTGGCACAGGGGTTTACATCGAATCAGAAGACGACCTGTCTTACGTGTGTACCTGCTATGGCATCGCGGATCTGGCCACATCTGATAACGCTGCCGTCAAGGAAACCATACTTTCTGAGCATCATGACCAGCCCCGTTATATTCTGGCAAGTGGCCAGGGAGGCTCCCGAATTCAGCCAGCGCCGTTTAAGAATCACGACGATGAGGAACTGTTGCTGATCGAAACGCTCGTCGGTCGTACCACACCTTATGTGGTGCCGCAGGGATTAACCAGAACGCGTAGCCGCTATTTTTAGCGTTAAGACTACAGTCAATTTCGTACCTGGGTGCCGGGCAGCCACCGTAATACGGCGGGTCGCCGTCCTGTCAATGAACGGGTTGCTCCTGATGGGATGCGATACGAAGAATCTATCCGATCAGGAGGTTAGTGCACCCGTTGCCGAGCAGCGTGACAGGGTCCTGACGATTCATGGACACGCACGAAATGATGAGTACTACTGGGTCCGTGACGACAACCGTGCTGACCCCGATGTGCTTGCCCTGCTCAACGCAGAAAACGCCTATACCCAGGCGATGCTGCGGGCAACAAAGTACCAGCAAGATAAGCTGTTTGATGAAATCAATCAGCGACTGGCGGCAAACGACCGTACTGTCCCCGTGCCTACAGGCCACTATTCATATTACCGGGATTATCGGCTCGGTGGCGAATACCCTATCTACTTACGCGCGGAACTGAGCGATGCGTCGCAGGAAACGGTGCTGCTGGATGTCAACAAACTCTCAACTGATCACGCTTACTACGAGATAGGAAACTGGAGCGTCAGTCCGAACGAAAAACTCCTGGCTTATACCGAGGACGTGATCAGCCGAAGACAATATACGCTCAAAATCAAGGATATAGTCAGCGGTACGCTGCGGGCTGATGAGATAAAAAATGTGTCACCTGCTATCGCCTGGGCTGCGGAGAGCCGTACGCTGTTTTATGTCGCCAAAGACCCGGAAACACTTTTACCTTACCAGGTCTACCGGCACAGACTCGGCACACCCAGGTCAGCGGATGTGCTGGTGTACGAAGAATCGGACGATGCTTTTTCAACCTCGGTGTGGTTATCGCGTTCCAGAGAATTCATCGTTATTTCGAGCCAGAGTACTCGCTCCTCTGAGATCAGGCTGATCCCGGCGGGCCAGCCTGAAAATAGGCCCGTCATTTTCTCCCCCCGTCAGGATGACCACGAATATCGTATTCGACATGCTCACGGCATTTTCTACATTGTGACGAACTGGCAAGCAAATAATTTTCGCCTGATGAAAGTAGCTGAAAAAAACTTCCATGATCGTCGAGCCTGGCTGGAAGTTGTTCCGCACAGGCCAGAAGTCCTGTTAGAGGATGTTGAAATCTTTGCGCAACATCTGGTCGTCAATGAACGTATCGAGGGGCTGCCGCAGATCCGCGTAATCGACCTGACGGACGATGCAAGTCCCGACCAGGTGATCAGTTTTCCGGATCCGGCCTACACGGCACGATTGCACTCCAACCCTGAGATTGACACGGATAAACTCCGCTATGTCTACTCGAGTCTGAGCACACCAGAAACGGTGTTCGAATATGACATGGTGACCGGCGATACACGCCTGCTGAAACAGGAAAAGGTCGCGGGTGGCTATGATGCAGAGAAATATGTATCTGAGCGGATTCAGATTGCAGCACGAGACGGTGTGCTGGTTCCGGTTTCACTCGTGTACCGCAAAGACCGTTATGTTCCAGGCACCAACCCTGTCTACATTTACGCCTACGGCGCTTACGGCTACGCAACCAACCCAACATTTTCTACCCAGCGTTTATCACTGCTGGATCGTGGTTTTGTCTACGCGATGGTGCATGTGAGGGGAGGTCAGGATCTGGGCAGACAATGGTATGAGCAGGGAAAACTGCTGACAAAGAAAAATACCTTTAACGACTTTGTGGATGCCTCTCGGGCACTGGTGGCGCAGGGATACGCCGATCCGGAGAATGTTTTTGCGAGCGGTGCCTCAGCCGGAGGATTACTCATGGGGGTGATCGCCAATGAAGCACCGGATCTCTACAAGGGTATTATTGCAGAGGTGCCATTTGTGGATGTCATCACCACAATGCTGGATGAATCAATCCCTTTGACCGCAGGCGAATACGATGAGTGGGGTGATCCCAGGGACGAAAAATTCTACGGCTATATGCTGTCATATTCGCCCTATGATCAGGTCAAAGCCCAGCATTATCCTAATATGCTGGTGACGACCGGGCTACAGGATTCCCAGGTACAGTATTTCGAGCCCGTGAAATGGGTATCGAGGCTGCGCCGCCTGAAGCTGGATGACAATATGTTGCTGATTGACATCGATATGGAGACTGGTCATGGTGGCGCGTCAGGTCGATATAAACGGCATCGGCTGGCTGCCCTTGAGTACGCGTTTATACTACAGTTGTCAGGCAGACTCGATTAGACAGCAGGAACAGGTGAGGTACTTTGAGTGGAACTGAATCAGCGGGTGGAAATTCCGCGTTCAATTGATAAGGTGTGGCAGTCTCTGAATGATCCTTTGATACTGAAACAGTGTCTGCCCGGCTGCGAATCATTTGAGCTGACTCGTGAAAATACCTATCACATTACGCTGGTCGCCAAAGTCGGCCCGGTGAAAGCCAGATTCAACGGCGAGGTTGAATTGAACGACCTTAAACCCCCTTATTCGTACACCTTGAGCGGTTCCGGGAAAGGTGGCGTTGCGGGATTTGCGAAAGGCAGTGCCGTGGTCACACTCACCGAATCCAACGAGGTCACAACGCTAATGACTTATGGCGTCAAGGTAAGTGTCGGCGGCAAACTGGCACAATTGGGCACCAGGCTGGTTGGCGGCGCCGCCAGGAAGATGGCAGGCGAATTTTTCAGCAATTTTGTCCGTCTGGTCTGTAGTGATCCCGAAGGAAAACTTGAGATAAATCTGGAAACCATTGAGGAAATTTGAAATGACAGCCACACGTCTCACGGTTAATGGCAAGGCAATGACCGTCGAATGCCCCCCAAGTACCACGTTAGTTGAACTGCTCCGGGAGAAGTTATTATTAACGGGCACGCATGTTGGGTGTGACACCAGTCAATGTGGCGCCTGCACGGTGCACGTGGATGGCCGAGCGGTAAAATCCTGCACTATTCTCGCAGTTCAGGTCGATGGCGCAGAGGTCACGACCATCGAGGGTATTGGTGAGGCTGATAATCTCCACCCGATGCAATCTGCGTTCCGGGAATGCCATGGCCTGCAATGCGGTTTTTGCACACCGGGTATGATTATGGCGTCGATTGATCTGGTCAATCGAGAGGCGGACCTCAATGAAGGCACCATCCGCGCGGGCCTGGAAGGCAATATCTGTCGGTGTACCGGATACCACAATATTGTCAAAGCAGTTAAACGCGCAGCTGCCAGCATGAAAGAATAGGAGAGCTACCATGGTGCAACAATCGATTGGTGAAAGTGTTTTACGTAAAGAAGACCAGCGATTCATTACCGGACGGGGCCGGTACACCGATGACATCAATCTGCGGGGCCAGGCTTATGCCGCATTTGTTCGTGCTCCGATGGCACATGCCCATATTCGCAAAATTGATGTATCAGCTGCGATGGCGGCGGCGGAGGTGATTTCCGTTTTGACCGGTGAGCAGGTCGCGGAAGACGGACTCGGTGCCTTGCCTTGTGGATGGATGGTTCACTCCAAAGATGGCAGCGAGATGAAGCAACCAGCCCACCCGGTCCTTGCAGCTACCAGGGTGAATTATGCCGGGGAGCCAATCGCCATCGTGGTGGCGAATACCCTCAAAGCAGCTCGCAATGCGGCGGAACTCGTGGAAATCGAATATGAGGAGATCGATGCGGTAATCGATCCGAGATTAGCCCGGACTTCCCCGGCGATACATGAAGATGCCCCGGCGAATACCAGCTATAACTGGGAGCTTGGTGATAAATCGGCGACTTTGGCTGCGATCGAGTCTGCCGCCCATGTGACCAGAATTTCGCTGGTCAACAATCGACTCATTCCCAATGCCATCGAACCACGAGCAGCCGTTGCTGACTTTAATCCGGGGACCGATGAGCTGACACTGTACACCACCAGTCAGAACCCGCATCTGGTTCGCCTCATTTTCTCCGCGTTCGTACAACTCGCGCCAGAACACAAGATACGTATTATTGCCCCCGATGTGGGTGGTGGTTTTGGTTCCAAGATATTCGTCTATTCTGAGGAAACCGCCTTGTCCTGGGCTTCCATGAAACTGGGTATCCCCATCAAGTGGACTGCAGAGCGATCCGAATCTTTCCTTGCCGATGCGCACGGACGTGATCATGTAACTGAAGCAGCACTCGGTCTTGATGCTGAGGGGAAATTTGTCGGCCTGCACGTGTCCACCATCGCAAATGTCGGTGCCTATCTTTCGACCTTTGCCTCGTCAGTACCCACCTACCTCTACGGGACACTGCTGGCAGGGCAGTACAAAACACCTAATATCTACGTCGAGGTGGATGCGGTTTTCACCAATTCAGCGCCGGTTGATGCCTATCGGGGTGCAGGTCGGCCGGAAGCAACTTTCCTGTTGGAGCGCATTGTGGAAACTGCTGCACGGGAATTGAACATCGATCCGGTAGAACTTCGACGTCGTAATTTCATCCAGCCTGCTGACTTTCCCTACCAGACCCCGGTCGCGCTGGAATATGACATCGGCGACTATGAGGCGAGCCTCAGCCGTGCGCTTGAAATAGCAGATTACGCCGGTTTTCCAGCACGAAAACAGGCGTCAATAGCGCTTGGCCGGAAGAGAGGAATTGGCTTCAGTTGTTACATTGAAGCGTGTGGTCTCGCACCATCACAGGTCGCCGGATCCCTCGGGGCGGGTGTCGGTCTTTGGGAATCTGGTGAGGTGAGGGTAAACCCCACCGGCAATGTTACGGTACTGACCGGATCACACAGTCACGGTCAGGGGCATGAGACAACCTTTGCGCAACTGGTAGCAAGCAAGTTTGGGATATCCGTTGATGATGTGGACGTGGTTCACGGTGACACCGGAAAAATGGATTTTGGTATGGGAACCTACGGCTCACGGTCACTGGCGGTTGGCGGGTCTGCGCTGAGCTCGGCTTCGGACAAGGTAATCGCCAAGGGTAAGAAAATCGCGGCGCATCTGATGAAGGGTGATGCCGATGAAATTGATTTTGATGATGGCGAGTTTCGCTTGCGGGAGAGTAACCAGTCAAAAACCTTTCAGGAGATTGCGTTCGCCGCCTATGTACCGCACGACTATCCGTTGGAGGAACTGGAACCAGGTCTGACGGAAAAAGCATTCTATGACCCGAAGAACTTTACCTATCCTGCAGGAACCCATATATGCGAAGTTGAAATTGATCCGGAAACAGGCATAGTCGATATTGTGAAATTTACTGCAGTCGATGATTTTGGCACGATCATTAATCCCATGATTGTTGAAGGGCAGGTTCATGGCGGTATCGCCCAGGGAATCGGCCAGGCGCTGCTGGAGCAGTGTCGCTATGACGAGGCGGGTCAACTGCAGACGGGCTCTTACATGGATTACTGTATGCCCAGAGCCGATGACCTGCCAAGTTTTGATGTCGATGTCACGAGCACACCCTGCACCCACAATCCGGTAGGCGCGAAAGGATGTGGCGAAGCGGGTGCAATCGGGTCGCCGCCTGCTGTTATCAATGCGATCACCGATGCCATTGGCATCATGGACATCGAAATGCCGGCAACGTCCGAAAGAGTCTGGCAGGCGATTCGTCAAGCGGAGGGCAGATAACCATGTATGATTTTAACTATCACAGACCTCACAGCGTAGCCGACGCAGTTAAATTATTCCGTCAGTCAGACGATGCTATGTATCTGGCCGGTGGGCATACCTTGATTCCATCAATGAAAGTCAGATTGAGGGCGCCTACGGATTTGATCGACCTTGCGGCAATACCAGGTCTTGACGGTATTTCTGAAGAATCCGGGAATCTCGTCATTGGCGCTTTCACTCGACATGATGCGGTGGCAACGTCAGAGGTTGTCAGGCGAGCGATTCCGGCACTCAACATTCTCGCCGGTGGCATCGGCGATGCACAGGTTCGTAATCGAGGTACCATCGGCGGGTCTGTCGCCAATAATGATCCCGCGGCTGACTATCCAGCGGCGCTGCTTGCATTGAACGCAACCGTTCGAACCGATCGACGCGAAATTAGTGCAGCGGAGTTTTCTACCGGGATGTTCGAAACGGCACTTGAAGAGGACGAGATGATTCAGTCCATTGCATTTCCGCTGGTTGAAGCTGCGACCTATGTCAAATTCCCAAATCCCGCATCGCGATACGCGATGGTGGGTGTATTCATGGTGAGGCAAGGAGGCGAAGTGCGCGTCGCCATTACCGGCGCGGCATCCGGCGTGTTTCGATGTACCGATATGGAAACAGCGCTCGCTGCGGATTTCAGTGCCTCCGCACTCGAGAATATCAAGCTCGATGTGCACGCGATGAATGACGATATGCATGCCAGCGCAGAATATCGCGCTCACCTCTGTGTAGTCATGGCGAAGCAGGCCCTTTCAAAGTTTAGCTGATGCAGGTCCACGGAAAATGGCGCAAACCGTCAGACTACTGATTTGCCTGACAATGCTGGTAAGTTGCAGCGGCGGGGGAGGTGGTGGCTCCTCACCACCACCTGCATCGACCAATGTTGCATCATCCAGTAACGCCGGAAATCCTGCGCCTGTTCAAAGCAACATTAATCGCCAGACGGTCAACAACGGCAGAGCATTTGCGTTCGATCTATTCGGTATGCGCGCTTCCGCTTCAGCCGCAGTGGCTGGTAATTCGCTTGAAGAAACCCTGGTACAGTGCACAGTAACTTTGCGTGATGGTCAGGAATGTAACCTGGATCGGCTGCCGTTACTTGGCATGACCACAACAGCACCGACGGTTGCTGACGTCATGGCCCGCGTCCTTACCTCTCATCCCTGGATGGGGGTCAGATTCCGACAATTATTGCAGGTGTTACCTTCAGACATGCTGCTGTTAATGCGTGGCGTGACCGGAATCGTTATTTCACATGATATTCGCCCGTCGTTCTACACAACCCAAACGGGTGCGATTTACCTTGATCCCGCTTCACTCTGGTTGACCCCATCAGAACAGGCCGACATTGATACGGCCCCGGATTATCGGTCGGCCTATGGCAGCGACCTGAAGTTCACCATGTTGTGGCGCTATGTGCTTAACAATCAGTCTGCTACCTCTGCACCCACAGAAGGCACAAGATCGCTCTCCGACATCAAGTTCCGAGTCGCTGCACTTTTGTATCATGAGCTGGCTCATGCCAATGACTATTTTGGGGTCAGCCGCCAGCCAGGCCTGGACCGGTCGTTACCCATTGTGAATCTCTCCGGTGGTGTGATTTCCTCGTCCCGGTTGGGCAGCCGATATCCTCTGGGTTCTTCTGTCATGTTCAGTGTGGCAAGGGTGTCGTTCCTGGGGCAGTCCGCCAACG
Source organism: Gammaproteobacteria bacterium (assembly GCA_021773555.1). GTDB lineage: Bacteria > Pseudomonadota > Gammaproteobacteria > Pseudomonadales > Azotimanducaceae. The sequence goes on along the minus strand of JAJFKA010000124.1, from coordinate 28,146 downwards.
CACAACAGCGCGCACTCCAGCCGACGGATATTGAGTTTGAGTTCACAGGTGATTTCGCCAGCGACTACTACAATTACTCCACCCAACGAGAAGACTTCGCCATGGCATTTGAGGAGGCCATGATGTTGTTTAACTTCGGTGTAGATCGCGACGTCGCGATCACCAACCGTCCTGCGGACAACTTCTGCAGCCAGTACATTGTTACCTGGGGGCAACGAAATCGCGTGACGGACCCGGCAGTGATTAATCGATCCATCTTCTCGGTGGAAGAGATCCTGCCAGAGATTTCAAACCAGGTGGAACTGGTGCTGCGTGCCCAGGACCCGCCGACCCTCATGACACCGGGACGTGACTGGTGTGAGAACATTCAACTGGACAACGCGCCTCGTGCTCTTAGCGGCGTACGGTCTGGGGTTAACGAGCCGGTTGAACTAGTGCGCCCTTACCTATAGCGAGGCTTGCGGTGACCTGAATTCTACCTTTGTGATGTTCACCGAGGGAGTTCCTTAAGGTGCTGGACAAATCTTTCAAGCACGGGGAACGGCTGACATCCCACCACGTAGAGTTCCCGCGCAGTGAACGTTGGAACGCCGGTGACCCCCTCTCGCCAGGCGCGTTGCCAGTCTTCATTGACTTGCGTGCTGTATATCCTGCCGGTCAGAATTCGCCTGGCCTCATCAGCATCAAGGCCTGCACTCGACGCCAGTTCTACTAGCACTTCAACGTCGTGGATGTTGCGATTAGCGACGAAATAGGCATCAAACAACAGGTCATGCACTGCATCACCACCCGCCTGGGTATCAGCCCAACTGCCGAGTTCCTGCGCGAGGCGGGAGTTATAGGTCATGGATCTGTCGCCGTAGGGCAAACCGGCTTCACTCATCAGGTTGCGCATATTTTCACGCATTGCCTCGAGATCAGCCGGGTCCCGGTGTTTAAACAAATCGGCGAGTGACTGACCCTCGGTCGGTGTTTCAGGGTGCAGCGGAAAATGAATCCATCGGGTTTGGACCTGATGAACCGCCTTTAACTTTTCAATACTCACGGTACTGAGGTAACACCAGGGTCAGACGTAATCTGAATATATTTCAATTAATAGCGGTTGATCGCTCATAAATTATCCCTTTGCTGTCATTCAAACAGACTGTGGTTGCAGTCGAAGCGCGGTCGAAGAAATATCACTGCGAAAGTCTGATTCACTGACTCCGTCGCAGATCTGCCGCAGATTCTGCGGCAGCGTGAGATCATCCAGGGAAAGGAAACCTGCTTCCGTTTCCCGACCGAATACCAGGAAACGAACGCCTAACTGACACATTTCTGCAATGGCGCTGTCTCTCTGGGCTTCGCTGTCCTGGTAGTAATGGCTGTCGATTACGCGCATAACCGTATCCACACCGACAATAAAGGTAACCCCAGGGAAGATCCTCGCCTTTTCCACAAACGTCGGCGCATTGGTAAAGGTGACCGGTAAATCCCCGATGCCGTCAGCTCTTCTCTGCATTTCCAGATAGTTAATCGACGGTTTGTCCACATTGGCCACTGATATTTCCAACATTCCCGCCTTCCCGGTTTTGTGCTGGGCGTAGGTCAGCATGTCCTGATGTCCGTGATGCATGGGATTAAACGCACCGGGAAACAACAGCTTACCTGCCCGCTCGGCCGTCTGATGACGTTTACCGAGAAACAGCGCCTGCCAGGATTCGCCTGCCTTTTGCTGCTGCAACGAGAGCTTATCCGTTATCCGAAAATCCCTCACAGGGTCAGCATCGATATCCAGACATTGCGCCATCAGTCCGAGAATCAAGGTTGTGCAAAGTTGTTCTTCCTCCGCTCGAGTGCGCCCGTGCTTGTCGAATACTACAGCTGCCACAATGGTCTCTTTGATGGATTGCACGGCCACGAAACAACGATCTTCGCCGCGCCTGACCCGGTCCGTTGCCAGCGCAGCGCTGCAACCGAGTCCAATCACAGGAGTAGTGAGTTTTAATTCGAGAGCGCGCTGCCAGGACGCCATAGCCAGGAGCTGCGCCGTGTGGCTGCTACAGGCCTGGGCAGGAGGCGCACCGAGGTATCGAGCCAGTTCGCGTTCGTGGTAGGGCACAGTCGCTGCCAACAAAGTCCTCGAAGCGCCCGGAACCGCAAGCAGTGCCGAGATGGCCGAGGCGCCACCACCAGTGACGGCCATGGAAAACAACCCTTCCTTTCCGTGAAGCGCTTCAATCAGCTTAGTATCCAATACTTCCTCTAGGCCTTGCGATTGTTTCATAACGGACGGCGTGCCATTGTCCGGGTTAGCTTAACAAAATGTCCGAGGCAGATAACGGAATTTCGCGCTGACTGAGATACACTGCCAGCTCGGAACCGGGCCGTGGAAGATTGTGGAATTAATTGGGCGTTCCGGGAAAGATTTATATCAAAGTTGCCAGGAGCTTCCTGGCATGAATCAGCTGGCAGGAGAACCTCAGTGGCATCGTCATCCAGGAAAAGCAGGTGCGCGATAGCAATTACGGCTATTTGTTTCTGCCTGGCAGTGCCTTATCAGCAACCGATCGCTGCAGAATCAGCCCCGGTCGAGGCCCAGGGAATCCCTGAACTGACGCCGGAGCAACTGGAGAAATATCAATTCGAAAATCCGGCTGCAAAAGACAACGCCCGTATCTCTGAGCTGAGTGTGGGACAGGTCTATACCTTGAATCGTCAGCGTCGGGATCTGGAAGCACTGATGGTGCGCCAACTGGGTATCATGAAATTCAAGGGTAATCCCGATGACCTTAAAAGCTTGCAGCTGCTGGTCAAAAACAAGGTAGTCAAGACGAGCGACATTGGCACCTGGCAGGCCATGGGGGTTGTGTTCGGCGATATCCTCGCTAACGAACTCGACCTGCACTGGGTAAGCTATGAAGACGAGTTAGGAATCAGTAAGGCATTACGGTGGCGTAAAACAGATAACTTTCTGTTCCCGGTTACCATGTTCTCCAAGCGAGTGCAGTTCAACGAAAAAATTGATGCATTTGCACTCTATGATTCAGTTAAGGCGGACGTCGCCGCATTCAAGGCCTATGACAGGATCCACGGAGAAATTTAGCCATCAATGCTGAAAACGCTGACTAATCTCAGTAGAATACCCAAAATTTTGAAGGTAAGGTTCGATCATGATCAGGAAATGGATACTCGGCATACTCAAATTTTTTGTTGTTGATTCCACTGTCAACATCCTGGGTGACCTGTTTGAGCAACCCCTGGTGATGTGGGCGTTCATTGGCTGGGGCTGGTTAGCCGTCCTGGTCATGTTAACCAGCGTTGTACAAACCCTGATGCAGATGCAGTAGGTCAGGAGGATTAATCGCCCATCCTCAGCGTAGTAATTTGTCCAACTGCTGCATAACCAGATCCCCAAATTCTGTGGTTGAAACCTGATTGATATGCTCGCCGCTTGTCGCAAGATCAGCGGTGGAGTGACCACTTTCGAACACACTTTTCATCGCCTGCCAGACCGCATCTGACTCGGCACTCATGTTGAAGCTCATTTCCAGCATCATTGCCACGGAACCGATCATGGAGTAAGGGTTCGCGATATTCCTGCCAGCGATATCCGGTGCTGATCCGTGAGAAGGCTCATAGTACGCCTTTTCCGGACCAATGCAGGCCGATGGCATCAGCCCAAGGGAACCCAGAACACCGCCTGCCTGATCACTCAAAATATCGCCAAACATGTTTTCCATCACCATGACATCGAACTGCGCGGGATTGAGGCACAGCGCCGTGGCGGCGGCATCAACCAGTAGATGTACAACCTCCACGTCTGGATAACCCACGCGGACTTCTTCAAGGATTTCGTTCCAGAATACGCTGGACATGAGGACATTGCTTTTGTGGATATTGTGCAGTTTATGTTTGCGCTTAGCCGCCTGCTGAAACGCCACCTCCAGTACTTGCCTGACCTGCTGCTCGTCATACTCAAGTGTTTCCTTAACGAATCGCAGACCCGAGCCGTTCACACCCCGTTCCTTGTCACCAAAGTACAATCCTCCCACCAGTTCCCTGATCAGCAGAATATCGATACCCTCCGGGATAATTTCCGGTTTCAGGGGTGAAAAATGAATCATCTCGGGGCTGAGCACAATCGGGCGAAAGTTTGCAAACGTGTTGTAACGGGCTCGTAGCGGCAGGATTGCGCCACGTTCCGCCTGTTCTTCCACGGGAATCTTGCTGGATTCTGCATGACTAAGTCCGACAGGGCCTTTCAGAATGGCATCCGCCGTGTCACAGACCGTTTTTGTTTCCTCCGGGAATGCCTTGCCATGGCTGAAATAAGCGTTGGCGCCAAACGGTGAATGGATTAGCTCGAATGCGACGTCCCGGTGTGCACTGACCACATCAAAAACTCGCACGGCCTGGGCCATAATTTCAGGTCCGATGGCATCACCTTCCAGAATCGCTATTTTGTACGCGTTTGTCATACCTGAGCCCGATTTTAAAAGGGCGGGATTCTAGCCCGCATTATTCATGAAGGGAATGGAGTTTCTGGCAATTGTACCATTCAGTCACAGCCTGTATTTCACGAATCGGCCCGCATGTTCACTTAACTTGTTGAAAAATAACCTGACGATTGTATCTGTCGCCTTTGTGAATATTGCGAACTCGCATGTTTGCTAACGGTAACAAGGTGGGAGTTTTCAGTAACGCAGGAAGGGTGCGCGTTCGATGCACCATTCATCGGCGGTTTCATCCAGCTGGTTTTCAAACTGCGTAAAATCCAGTGAATCATCATCGACCCAATGACGTAACGCGGGACCACCATTAATGACGTCGATGGGTAATCGATCAGGTTCGTATTCGTATTCGTGCTCACGCCACAAATCGTATTCCCGGAAGCGCGCGCGAACACACTTCAGCAATCCGGCGACCAGGCGATAGGGTTTGAAGACCTCATGGCGGTAATCCGCATAGTCGGTATGTATCTGCAGCCCGGCACACATTTCGCCGACATGCTTGTGGAACGTGGGGAGGAAGAAGCATGGCCTTAAGTAGATACCGTCCAGCCAGTGGGGTGCGTGATCTTTCAACAGAGCAAGTGTTTCCCGGATTTCAAGCCCAGGCGCACCGATGACTTCCAACGGTACTGTTGTGCCGCGTCCTTCCGACAGGGTCGTACCTTCCAGCAACACCGTTCCGGGAAAACACCGGGTCATATTGAGACTGGCTGCATTGGGGCTGGGATTGACCCAGGGTATCTGCATCACTGGCCAGCCATAGCCCGGTGCGTCTAAAGGTCGATAGTCCTGCATTTCGATTATGCGCAGGTCGCAGGGATCGGACGAACGGGAGTTGAACCAGAGCGCCAGTTCCCCTGTGGTCAAACCATGTCGCGTAGGCAACACGTCACTGCCAACAAAGCTTTCCTGGCCTGCTTCCAGACGTAATCCATCAACAGGTCGACCGGCCGGGTTGGGCCGATCAAGGATCCAGAGTGCACAATTGCTTGCACCGGCAGCCTCAATGAAATACTTGAGGGTTGTAATATAGGTGTAAATCCGGCAACCAACGTCCTGCAGGTCAAAAAGGATGATGTCCAGGTCAGCCAGCATTTCTTCGGTTGGATATCTGTGCTGACCGTAGAGGCTCAACACAGGAATTCCGTGGTCGGGATCTCTAGAATCTTCAGTCTCGATCATGTTGTCCTGCACGTCCCCGCGCATGCCATGTTGTGGACCGAAAGCTTTGACGACGTTGCACCCCGCTGATATGAGTTCGTCAAGGCTATGGGTATTGCGCCTGGTGATTGATGCAGGGTGGGCAACCAGACCCGTTCGGGCACGCTTGAGGGTCGCCAGTAACTCCTGGTCATCAAGAAGCCGATCGATACCATTTAAGAACTTCATGACCCGGCTCGCATTATTCATAAACTCCATTCAGGCACAGACTGTATTTCACGAATTGACCTCTTTTCTAAATAATTATTGAAATATAGTAGCCTAACGATTGCATTGGGTCGCCTTTGAGAATAGTGCGGGCTAGCCTCGAATGGTGTTAAGTTGAAGGGCATGGTTAGCTGGATCATGGAAATCGGGATGCTTTCCGTGCCTAAGGCCATAATAAAGCAATTTGGTCGGGGTTTGCTCGACGATTGCTGACAAACCAATGTTGCTCGCCATCGCGAATTCCGGAGTCACAGACAATACAACTTCAAGGCTCGCACCTTCCGGTGTCGACGTCGATTTTGCGGAAACCGGCACGAGTTGGGTGCTTTCATGCATCCCGGTTCGCAGGCCGGTAAATCCATAACAATTCCAATGCCCGTCTGGGGCGAGATTCAATTCGTGATAGCTGGTGAGCTTTTTTGTCGAGACGAACAGTTCGAAACAGGTATTGTGCCAAAGCCCGTGTTTACGGCCGGTAACCCCGTCGCCTGTAGTCCAGCGGATGAACTCCATGTCGGCTCGCAAAGCATAGCGAAGGTGAACCTCGTTACGCTGCCATGTGATTGAACCGGTTAACGTCTTAACTACGTTATTGGGCGTGAACGGAACAAGGTTGAACTCCATCGTGGGATATCTATGCGTCTCTTATATAAAAGTATGAAAGCCTGTGGTTTTTATCCGCGCGGTTGACCTGATCTTGAGAAATAGTGCTGTCGAAAAAATCCGGCCAAACGTTAGCGCCCTAGCCCGCATTGTTCATGAAGGGAATGGATTTTATGGCAATTGTGGCGAAGAAGGTTGGACAAACATCGTGAAAGGCATAGTCGTAGCTATGTCTTGAGCGATTTTGTTCAAGATTCGAAGGCAGAATTGTCAGAAAACCATTCAGACACAGACTGTATTTCACGAATTGACCTCCGTTTTTACCTAACCTATTGAAATATAATAACCTAACTATTTAACTGTGTCGCCTTCGTGAATAATGCAGGCTAGAGTATGCTAATACGAGTCTCGTGTCTGTCGGGTGCGAGAATGACACGTGCGACCAGGCACGGCAGAATAACCATATTTTATGGAGTAATAATTGAATGGCAGATTTTGACTTCGACCTGTTCGTTATCGGAGTAGGTTCAGGCGGTGTACGGGCGGCTCGGATGAGCGCGCAATACGGCGCGCGGGTCGCGAGCGCTGAAGACAAGTACATGGGAGGTACCTGCGTCAACGTGGGTTGCATACCAAAAAAACTCTTCGTCTATGCGTCGCACTACGCTGAAGAATACCGTCATGCCGAAGGGTTCGGCTGGGGGCAGGCCTCACCGCCTTTCGACTGGCCGGTTTTGCTCAATAACAAAAACAAGGAGATTAGCAGACTCAACGGAATCTACCAGGGGATGCTCGATCGCGCCGGTGTGACTCACTTTGACGGTCGCGCGCGAATTGCGGATGCGCACCATATTGCAATCAATGGGGAGGTTGTTTCCACTGATAAAATATTAATCGCGACTGGCGGCTGGCCGTCGATCCCGGATTTCCCTGGAAAGGAACTGGTGATTTCTTCCAATGAAGCGTTTTTTCTCAAGTCGCTGCCGAAGCGAAGCCTCGTCGTTGGCGGTGGATATATCGCGGTTGAGTTTGCCGGTATTTTCAAAGGGATGGGAGTTGAATCTCATCTGTCTTACCGGGGCCCACTGTTTTTGCGTCACTTCGATGATGACGTACGAGCCGTGGTGCGCGATGAATTGCACAAGAAAGGTGTGAAACTGCATTTTGACAGTGTTGTTGAACGCATCGAGAGAGCTTCGGATGACTCGCTGATTGTGACGTTTAAAGATGGTGAGGTAATTGAGACCGATCTTGTCCTGTACGCGACCGGGCGCAAACCAGCCGTAGACGACCTGGGTCTGGAAAATGTCGATGTTAAATGTCGCGCCAATGGCGCGATTATCGTGGACGACGAGTTCAGGACCAGCGAGTCCAACATTTTCGCGCTTGGCGATGTCACTGACAGGATCCAGTTAACACCCGTGGCGATCGCTGAAGCAATGGCATTTTCCAGCACCCAGTTTAACGGTGTCCGAAAATTGATGGACTACGACGGCATCGCCACAGCGGTGTTCTGCCAGCCAAATATCGGTACGGTTGGATTAACCGAATCTCAGGCCAGGGAAGTCTATGCTGAGGTGGAAATTTTCAAGTCAACCTTTCGCCCGATGAAGCATACCTTGAGTGGATCTGACGAACAGAACATGATGAAAATTATTGTCGATAAGAAGACGGACAAGGTTGTTGGGGTGCACATGGTCGGATCAGAAGCAGGAGAAATTATCCAGGGGCTTGCGGTTGCCTGTAAGGCAGGCGCTACCAAAGCGATATTTGATGCCACGGTTGCGGTTCACCCGACTACCGCGGAAGAGTTTGTCCTCATGGCAGAGCCTGTTGCCTAGTGCGCTAACGCTTCCTTCGCAACAGGCAGCGCCTGGCTTTGTTCAATCTGTTCAATTTTTTCGATGATGTTTTTGATATGAATCGGGTTAGGTTCAAGCACGGAAATCGCCTCGAAATAGTTTTTCAGCCCGGAATCCTTCTTGGGCAGGGCGACGCGTGTGCCGCGATGCAGTGCAAAAAACTGACCGTTTTCGATCTCGAGCACCGCCATCCCTCGGCCGTAGTGTTCCGCCATGCCGACATCGATAACAATAACCCGGCGGTCAAAACGCGGATTGATGACGCCACGCGTTGGGCTATGGCCCATAACGATGTGGTCTGCCCCATAAAACCTGAGCATCTCAATGGTGGGCTCTCTTTCCGTCTCCTCAGGGTTCTGGGCAAGGCCCCGATACCATAAGGGTCCATTATCTGCTTCTGCCAGGGCACCCAAAGGTAACGGAGTCCGCTGTAACTCTTTGCTGACTACCTTGTTGATTTCCCGGATCGATTTCGGTGGCCGATGCGGGTCAAGACCACCGTGGACAAACAGTATGTTGTTGATTTTGATGACCGTGTTGTGCGCAGTGACCCAGTTAGCGACGCTACCACCCGGTTGCCAGGCCCGGCGGTGTTCTACGTAACCCAGTGGATACGTTTTCATCCAGTTCGTTTTAAAGTCTTCGTCAAAGACAGTTTCCTGACTGCTTGTGCTCAGATACCTGGTGAACTGGGTGTAGTAGTTTTCCTGGAGTGCGCTTGAATCCCTGGTGACGAGCACATGGTATTCATCTTCATGTACATAACGCAGATCGCCGTAGACATTCATTGCTTCATGGTTACCGATCAAAGCATGAACATAACCTTTTTGCCTTCGTGCCTCTTTCTCGAGTCGTTGCAAGGTCCGGATGATTTTCAGTGATTCAGGTCCACGATCGGGAATGTCTCCCGTCTGCACCAGGTGTGTACGTCCACCTGTCCATGCGCCCTGATCGTTAATCAGGCCGCTCATTTTCATGGCCTTCTCGAACTGTTGGTAATCGCCGTGAAGATCGCCAATAGCGACAATTCTTTCGACGCCCTTCCAGGTATCACGGGCAACACAATTTGCCGAGACAGCGATCAGGATTAACAATACAACGTGCTTTATGCCTTTCACTTTCTCGCAACTCAACTGAACCCCCCCTGGGAAAATCCTGAAAACTTAACCATCCTGATGTGTGCTCCGTGCATCACGCCCACCGGGTTCTTTCGGTAAAGGTCGTCGCTATTAACACCCCAGTTTATTTGATAAGGTCGCGAGCGACTACTTATTTGCCCGTGGCGAACAGCCTTCGACACGAATGTGGTTACCTTCTAATGCTGAACAAGGAGCTGGTTCTTGATTGATGATCCCCTGGCGAGTCTGACCAACGTGCTCAATACGCTGGATGCTTTTCTTGGTTCGGCCCAGTATTTTCCATTCCTGTTGCTTGGAACGGGTATTTTCTTCACCGTTTACCTCAAATTTCCCCAGATCCGTTTTTTTAACCATGCGCTCAGGATTGTGCGTGGTAAATATGACAACCCGGATTCAAAAGGGGATGCGACCCACCTGCAGGCACTGACAACCGCCATTTCCGGGACCGTTGGTACTGGGAATATAGGCGGCGTCGGGCTGGCTATTTTTCTGGGCGGTCCTGCAGCACTGTTCTGGATGTGGATGACTGCATTTTTTGGGATGACCACCAAATTTGTTGAGGTAACGCTGTCGCATAAATACAGGGTTCAGGATGAAAACGGCTTCATCGTAGGTGGACCCATGTACGTGATGGAGCGGCGCCTAAACATGAAGTGGCTGGCAGTGTTTTTCGCGATAGCCACTGTCGTCAGCAGTTTTGGTACAGGGAGTATGCCGCAGAGCAACAATATTGCTAATGGTGTTCAGGCAACCTTTGGCATCCCGGTCTGGGCAACTGGCGGTGTGCTCGCGATTGTGCTTGGACTCGTCATCGTCGGAGGCATCAGTCGGATTGTCCATGTTGCTGAAGCCATCGTACCTACCATGGCCATTATCTACATAGTCGGTGCACTTGGCGTTATTTTCTCCAATATAGACCAGCTGATCCCCTCATTTGTCTCTGTGTTCAGGGACGCTTTTACGGGATCTGCAGCCGCTGGCGGATTTCTCGGAGCCAGTTTTGCCTATGCGTTTAACCGTGGCGTCAATCGGGGGTTATTCTCCAACGAGGCCGGGCAGGGCAGCGCGCCCATAGCACATGCGGCAGCGAAAGCAGACGAGCCGGTATCCGAGGGTATGGTCTCCATACTGGAGCCGTTTATCGATACGATCATCATCTGCACATTAACGGGTCTGGTTATCCTCTCATCAGGTGTGTGGACCGAGAAGCATGAAAATACCTTCCAGAGTTTCGACATGCAGTTTGTCGAGGGTGAGTACTCTGAGGCGGATCCCGAGCATCGGGCAATGTTGTTCCAGCACTTAAATCTGGCGGGTCCCGATAGCCCGGTGGCGACATTCGACGGTAGAATTACGGTTATCGCAGGGGTCGCGATCGCGGATAATTTCACGATCATTCACAATCGTTCCCTGGCTGAGGATGTTCGGTTTTATCAGAATGATTCGCTCTACAGTGGTGATCTCACGGTGATTGAGGGGTCACTGGACGATGACGTGACGGTTGTGGGCAAGTCACTGTTGCATTCTGTTGATCTGACAACAGAAGCATTCACGCGTGGCGTCTTTGGAGACTTTGGCAAATATATCGTTTCTATTGGACTTGTCCTGTTTGCCTTCTCGACCTCGGTTGCCTGGTCCTACTATGGCGACCGGGCGATGACGTACCTGCTGGGCGTCAGGAGTGTCATGCCTTATCGAGTGGTGTATGTACTGGGATTCTTTGTTGCCGCGATTGCGGATACTTCGCTTGTCTGGCTTGTATCAGCTATCACGATTGCGTTTATGACCCTGCCGAATCTGTTTGCGATCGTCATGCTACGGAGTGAGATGAAAGAGGAGGTCGAGAAATACTGGGATAGCTTCTCTGCGGAACACCCTGATGGAAAATAACCCGGGCGCTTTCGAGCTTATTCAATCACGGCCGATTACCACCCTCAACCTGATCGTGCACGAGTACAGGCACCGCAAAACCAGCGCCGTGCATTTCCACCTGGAGGCAGACAATCCGGAAAATGTATTCATGGTCGCGCTGCGCACTGTGCCGATGAATTCCACCGGTGTGGCGCACGTACTTGAACATACGGCGCTGTGTGGAAGCGAGAAGTTTCCGGTCCGGGATCCTTTTTTCATGATGATTCGGCGATCCCTGAATACTTTTATGAACGCTTTTACGACCAGCGATTACACTGCTTATCCATTCGCAAGCACCAATAGACAAGATTACTTCAACCTGATGGATATCTATCTGGATGCGGTCTTTTTTTCACGACTTGACGAACTGGATTTTGCACAGGAAGGGCATCGTCTTGAATTCGAAGTTCCGGATGATTCGACGACACCGCTGGTTTATCGCGGAGTTGTCTACAATGAAATGAAAGGTGATAGCAGTTCTGTCGTTTCCACGCTCTATAACGAGCTGCAAAAACACCTGTTCCCAACCACGACTTATCATTACAGTAGCGGGGGTGATCCCCGATCGATCCCGGAGCTGACTTACGAGAATCTGGTCGAGTTCTACCAGTCACATTACCATCCTGATAACGCTATTTTCATGACCTACGGGGACATGCCGGTCGCGGAATTACATGAGGTCATCGAACCAGTACTCGACAGAGCGGCGGCGCAACGACAAAAGTTCGCGCCGATCCAGGTTTTTCCAGAGCAACGAATGAGTGAGACCAAGCGTGTCTCAGCACCTTATGCGCTAAGCGAGGAAGGTCAGGCGGGGAAGAGTCATATCGTCATGGCCTGGTTGTTGGGGATCAACACGGACCTTGAAATGCTCCTTAAATGTAACATCCTGGCGGACGTACTACTTGATACCAGCGCGTCAAAGCTGCGCCAGGCCCTCGAGCAATTTGAGTTTGCTGCGGCAGTATCACCGCTTAGCGGGCTTGAGGAAACCAATCACGAAATGAGTTTCATGTGCGGCGTCGAGGGAAGTGGTCCGGAACATGCCGAATCGGTGGAACAGCTGATTCTGTCGGTTCTGGAGGATGTCGCAATCAATGGTGTGCCGACAGCGCAACTGGAGGCGGTGCTGCATCAGCTGGAACTCTCGCAGCGTGAGATCGGAGGTGACGGACTCCCGTACGGTCTACAGCTGGTGTTCTCAAGCATTTCGGCCGCCATCCATCGTGGCAATCCAATTGACCTGCTCGATCTTGACCCAGTACTCAAGAAACTGCGAGAAGACATCCAGGATCCCGGGTTTATCAAACAGCTCGTCACTGAATTGTTGCTGGACAATCACCATCGGGTTCGACTGGTGCTGTATCCCGATGCCAATCTCGGCGAGGTTGAAGCCGAGGCAGAGAAAAGTCGGTTGCAGGCAATCGCCAGAGAACTGTCAGCGTCGGAAAAGACAGCACTGGTGGCACGAGCCCAGGCACTCAAGACGAGACAGGAGCAAACGGAGAATCTGGATGTGCTGCCCCGGGTAGGCCTGGCGGATGTGCCACTGGCATTGCACATACCGGAAGCCGATATCGGTGAGGGCGGTCGTACTCACCAATTTCGAACGGGTACAAATGGTATTTTCTACCATCAGGTAGTTCATCCTTTACCGAATATGGCCAGGGATCTGTTCGAAATGATTCCGCTTTACTCACAACTGATCACCGAGGTGGGTTCTGCCAATCGGGATTATCTGCAGACACAACTGCTACAGCATGGCACAACCGGTGGCTTGAGCGCATTTTCATCCATCCGGGCTCTGCCCCAGGATCCTGAGCGATACGATGCTTTTTTCACGCTGGGCAGCAGGACCGTGAATCCCAAGGCGACTCAGATGATTAAGCTCATCAGAGAAACCATGGTTGAAACAAGGTTTGACGAACTGGACCGTATACGCGATCTGGTCAAACAAATTCGGACCCGACGGGCGTCCAACATTGCCGGTAACGGTCACAACTATGCTTTGACCGCTGCCTCTGCTCGCTTCCGACCAGTCTCCCGGATCAATCATCATGTGTCCGGGCTGCAGAGTATTATCACTCTGAAACGATTTGATGACGGATTGGATGACCCGTTGAAACTCGCCGGCTTCGGCCGGCAGCTGGCTGAGCTTAAAACCTTCTTTGGGGCCGGCACGGAAAAATTCCTGATGGTCGGCGACAATCTTGAGGGTCTGGAGGCAGAGATAGAAGCGAACTGGCCCAGCCTGGCAGACATACTGCCTTATGAACTACTGGACATTGATTACAGTCCGGTCACTGTTGACCAGGCCTTCGTGACCAGTACAACGGTAAACTATTGTGCCGAGGTGTTTCCCTGTGTTGCTGAGTCAGCGGAGGATTCAGCGCCTCTGACGGTATTAGCAGTCGTACTCCGAAACGGATTTCTGCATCAGGCGATTCGTGAGCAGGGGGGCGCTTATGGTGGCGGCGCCGGGTACGACAACAGCAATGGCCTGTTCAGGTTCTATTCCTATCGCGATCCATTACTGACCGAAACATTCCTCGCATTTCAACAGTCAGTAGACTGGGTGTTGACTACAGCAATCGATTTTTCACTCGTCGAGGAGGCAATTCTCGGCATTGTCAGTGCAATAGACGCACCCGGCTCACCGGCCGGAGACGCCCGCCAGGCATTTCACAATGGATTGCACCATCGAGATGCTGCGCATCGTCGATTGCAGCGGGCAAGGATTCTTGAGGTCAATCAGCATGATGTCAAACGGGTTGCAGAGAAATACCTGCGCGGACAGTCATCCCGGGCAGTGGTGACCAGTCCTGAGCGCAGCCACGCAATAGAAGATACATTCGACATTATCGAGATCTGATTAAGATAGACGACGACCACTCATCAGCGGAATTGGGAGAAAGTTATGGGAGAGACAATACAAATCACATCAAAAGACGGGTTTATCCTGGATGCGTATCGTGCAAATCCGGTGGGCGAGCCTAAAGGGGTTGTGCTGGTCATTCAGGAAATATTTGGTGTGAATCCGCACATTCAGGAAGTTTGCGATGGTTATGCCGCAGATGGATATCTGGCTGTTGCCCCGGCGATATTTGATCGGGTGGAGAAAAATATCATGCTGGGTTATGAGGGCGACGACATGACGCGCGGAGTTGACATCGCGCGCGGGAAGTTGAAACCGGATAATACCCTCGCGGATTTACAGGCAACAATTGACTATCTGGCAGCCCTCGGTCCCGTTGGCGTTGTTGGTTATTGTTTTGGTGGTCTGATGACCTGGCTTTGCGCTTGCAACGCGACCGGCATTCGCTGCGCAGTTGGTTACTACGGAGGTGGTATTATCGGTGCCATTGAGCAACAACCGGGGGTTCCCACGATGTTGCATTTCGGCAACCTCGACGCCCATATCCCGCTCGCTGATGTGGAAAAGATCGCAGCCGCCCATCCTGATGTGCAGGTCCACATCTATGATGCCGATCATGGTTTCAATTGCGATCACCGCGCGAGCTTTAACGCCGCGGCGGCAGTGCTGGCGAAACAGCGCACGCTGACATTCTTCGAAGCACATCTGGCTTGAGTACCGTATGTTGGCGAACCGTGGGTAGGACGCGGGATGGGCGGGATGGATAGTACCGGCGATTCACTGACGCTTTATTACTGGCCGACGCCTAACGGCTTCAAGATCACCATCATGCTGGCGGAACTTGGTATCGACTATCGGCTGGTACCCGTGGATATCACCCGCGGCGAACAACACACCAGCAGGTACCAGTCGATATCGCCAAATGGCAAAATTCCCGCATTGATTGACGCGTCGCCGCGAGATGGCAGGGACAAAGCAGTCATATTTGAATCGGGTGCGATACTGCTGTACCTGGCGGAGAAATACGATCAGTTCCTGCCTAAGGAGGTCGAAGCGCGCAGCCAGACAGTACAGTGGTTGTTCTGGCAGATGGGCGGGCTCGGACCAATGGCGGGCCAGGCGCATCACTTCCGACTTTATGCCGATGAAAAAATAGCCTATGCAATCAGGCGCTATACGAATGAGTGTCGCAGACTCTATACGGTCATGAACCTCCGGCTCAGGGACCGCAACTGGCTCGCGGGGGAATATAGTATTGCGGATATCGCCTGTCTCCCCTGGATCTTCAGACATGAGCGCCAGGGTCAGGATCTCGCAGAGTTTACCGACCTGCAGGCGTGGTATCAGCGATTAATGGCAAGGGATGCCGTCCGGCACGGACTTGGCGTCGCCGCGGAACTTCGTGACGACGCGGCATTTACCTCTGCCACAGGGCGGGCAGCGCTGTTTTCTCTCGATGATTGACTGGTAACAGCGATTAATCAATAAACCCTTTTTGTGCCGATCGTCGTTAACAAGCACAGACAAAACCATTATGCGTGACGGAGTCACCTAAGGGAGGGACGGCGGTTACAAAATTCGTGCAACGCAAGCGGTGTCGCGGGCATTGCACCCTTGACAAACCCTTACCGCATATACGATCCTGTTCGCCTTGATTGGATTGGCGTGAAGTCGCTTTTTAAGGGCATGCCGAGACCAATTGGAGTCAAATAAATAAGAGCAACAATTCCTAACAGGTATCCAGCATGAAAGAGCACCAGATTAGACCGAGCGTACTAGCCTTTGCGTTTTGCGTCGCGTCAATCGTCAGTACCGGCGAAATTCGAGCACAATCCCTCGACGAAGTCCTGGGGGTAAGGGCGGTCACGACTCAAGATGGCCGAAAATCACAGGGTAAGATTGATGAAGTGACTGATGATACTCGCAGTCTGCTATCTCAGTTCAAACAGGTGATGAAAGTTGTTGATGGTCTGAAGGTATACAACCAGCAGCAGAGGCGCCTGATCAAGAATCAGGAGCAGGAACTCTCGGAGCTTGGCCAATCAATCGACAATGTGACGGTTATCGAACGTCAGATCGGACCGCTGATTGAGCGCATGATTGTCAATCTCGAACAATTTGTCAGTCTGGACGTGCCGTTCCTGATGGACGAGCGAAATAACAGAATCGAATTTTTAAAAGAAACGCTGGACCGATCAGACGTCACCGTGGCAGAGAAATTCAGCCAGGTCATGCAGGCCTATCAAGTTGAAAATTCCTACGGCTCCACCATCGAAGCGTATACAGACTTTGTTGAGCTTGAGGGTAAATCCCGGCAGGTCGACATGTTGAAATGGGGACGTGTATCACTGGTTTTCCAGACGCCTGATGGTGAGACGACGGGGGTGTGGGACAATGGGTCTCGCCAGTGGGTGATTTTGGGGGATGAATATCGACGAGGAGTCCAGAATGGTCTTCGCATCGCCAGAAAGACCCAGACAGCCGACCTTGTTAATTTACCCGTTCTAGCGCCAGGAAAATAAATCATGAAAAAAACAATAATTGCTCTGATTGCTTTTACACTGGTCCTTTCACTTCCTTCACGGGCCGAAGAAGAGGCTAAGGCGAAATCACTTGGCGAATTGCTGGAGATGGTCAAGGACGGTAAGGTTGTCAATGCTCGCCTGAATGCACAGCGCGAAAAGGATTTTATCGACAACAAGGCGAGGCAACAACAGGCAGTACGTGATGCTGAGCGCCAGCAAAGAGAGGAAGAAGCAACCAGTGAAAAGCTGGAAAACCAGTTTGAGAAAAATGAGCAGGATATCGCTGCCCAGCAAGAAATTCTTGCCAAGCGACTCGGCTCATTACGGGAATTGTTTGGTGTTCTGCAACAGGTTAGTGGTGATACCCAGGGCGTGTTCGAAGGCTCTTTAATCAGCGCTGAGTATCCAGGCCGGGGGCAGTGGCTGGGAGAGTTTGCGCAATCCATGGGTAAAAGCTCCAAGCTGGCTACAATCGCAGAAATTGAGCGCTTGTGGTTTGAATTGCAGCGGGAAATGACCGAGTCAGCCAAGGTAACGCGCTTCACATCCAGGGTCATTAAAGTGGATGGTGAGGAAGCCGAGCAGGAAGTGGTACGAATCGGTGCCTACAATCTTGTCAGTGGCGGTGAATACGTCACTTACGATATCGACAACCAGGTGATCAAGGAGTTGCCGAAGCAACCGGCACCACGCTTTGTTGATTCGGCTTCCGATCTGCAGGAAGCTACCAGCGGTTATATACCTTTCGGTCTTGACCCGACTCGCGGTCAGTTACTGGCCTTGCAAATCCAGGTACCGTCAATTGAAGAACGGATACAACAGGGCGGGACCACAGGCTACGCGATTATAGCCCTGGGTATTATCGCATTGCTGCTGTCCATCGAGCGCTTCATCACGCTGACTATGGCTGGCCAGAAAGTTTCGCGTCAGGCCGAAAACGCCGGTACGCCTGATACAGGCAATCCGCTCGGACGCGTGCTCGCTGTCTACCATGAAAATAAAGATGTCGATTCAGAGACACTGCAATTGAAACTGGACGAAGCGATACTCAAGGAACAACCGGCGATTAATGCCAGGATTGCCTTCATCAAGATTATCTCGATGGTTGCCCCGCTCATGGGTCTTCTGGGTACCGTCGTCGGCATGATTGTAACGTTCCAGGCCATTACGCTGTTTGGTACAGGTGATCCAAAGACCATGGCAGGTGGTATATCCCAGGCACTGATGACAACCGTGCTGGGTCTCGTCGTCGCCATTCCAACGGTATTGCTGCACTCGATTGTTCATTCCAGAGCGGCCACGATCATGCATACACTGATCGAACAAAGCGCTGGGTTAATTGCTGAGCATGCGGAAAGTGCAGGTAAATAATCAATGGAAGCAATAATTGTTGCGATAAGAACGTTCTTCGAAGCTGGCGGCGATGTGTTGTATCTCATTGCCGGTGCCACCTTCTGCTTATGGGCACTGATTTTCGAAAGGTTCTACTTTATCGCTACTGACCATAAAGTGGATGTGGGTAATGCACTGAGCTACTGGGAGTCACGCAGTGAGCGCACCTCCTGGAACGCACATCGAATTCGGGAACGATTGATCTCAGAAGTGAACGGCCGCCTCAACACCAATCTGGGATTCATCAAAACATTGATCTCACTTTTACCCTTGTTGGGATTGCTGGGCACGGTGACCGGAATGGTCTCGGTGTTTGAGGCAATGACCTATTCAGGTGGTAACGCCCGTTCTATGGCGGCCGGGGTTTCGATGGCAACCATTCCAACAATGTCCGGCATGGTCGCTACCCTGTCCGGTGTGCTTGCCAATACCTTTATCGTATCGAAAGTGGCATCTGAATCAGATTACATGGCAGATACCTTAACCATGGACCATTAACGTCATTTCCTAAACGTCGATTAGAGAACAAGAATGCGGAAATTAAATGCACAGGAAGACGAAAAGGTTGCTGACCTGACACCCATGCTCGACGTGGTGTTCATCATGCTGATCTTTTTTATCGTAACGGCGACTTTTATCAAGGAAACCGGTGTTGAAGTCAATCGACCGGATACCAAGACAGCTGAAGCCAAGAAAACCGTCTCGCTCCTCGTGGGTGTCGCCGCGGATAGTAGTATCTGGATCGATAAGAAGAAAGTGGACATTCGCAATGTACGGCCGATGATGGAACGCCTGCATCTGGAGAATCCCAAGGGCGGACTTGTGATTATCGCCGACAGTGAGTCCAAGGTAGAAAAAGTACTCGCGATTATGGACTCCGCCCGGAGTATTGGAATAAGTCAGGTGGCAATTGCCTCCGAAGACAAATAAGAGGTGGACTCATGATTATTCGGTTTAGCCTTTCCACCATCGTCGGGATATTTGTGACCCTGGCGTTGTTCTATTTAATGCAGGCACTGATTCAAGGCGCAGACAGTGCGCTCAGTGATGATAAGATTGGTAACCTGGTGGACTTTGTTCGTGTCAAGCAGGATCAGGAACTTGAAACCAAAAAGCGTAAACCCAAGAAGCCACCCCCCCCTGACGAACCGCCCCCGGATGTCCCACCACAGAATTTTAACGTGGCCGTGGATAACGCCGGTTTTAACATGAGTAATATCAATACCGCCGTTGATATCAACGTCGGTAGCGGCGGATTCGGCATCAGTGATGGTGAATACCTGCCGATCGTCAAGGTTCAACCACAGTACCCGCGGCGAGCGCTGTCTCGTGGCATGACGGGCTGGGTCATCGTCGAGTTTACCGTGTCGGAACTCGGCCAGGTCAAAGATCCATTTGTGGTATCCAACTGCGGCTGGATCAAGAACGCCCGTAATGAAGGCGAATGTGAGGACAATCCGAACAGCGTATTCGACTCAGCGGCAACCAAGGCGGCGGCCAAGTTTAAATATAAACCAAAGGTAATTGATGGTACTCCCGTAGAAACCGCGGGTGTGCAAAACAAGATTACCTTTGAACTTATCAACGACTAGGAGGGTAGCGTCATGAACAAGCGATTAGCGGTTCTTAGTTTCCTCTGGGTATTACCCCTGTTGGTCAGTACTCTCAGCCAGGAACTCAATCAGGAAATCAGTCTTGGCGGCTCAGCATTCGCCGAAGAGAAGAAAAAGACGCGCAAGGTACCGGCCATGCGCGAACAAACCTATAAGCGACTCGCCGAAGCACAGGTGATGATTGATCCTGAATCCGCGCCGCGCGAGGAGGGTGAACCTGCGCCTGATCCAGGCGGAACTCCCCGTGATGCGGTTGGCCTGCTCTTGAAATTGCTCGAGCGGCGAGGTCTGAATAGTTACGAGGCTGCGCAGATCTGGAATACCCTGGCCTTCGCCTACTATACCCTTGAAGATGTTCCCAACACCGTTAAGGCCTACGAGAAGGTCCTGGAACAAGGCACGATTACTGAAGCGCTGGAACAATCCGTTATTCGAGCACTTTTCCAACTGTATTATTCACAGGAAAAGTATGGCAGGTCGATTGAGTACATCGAACGCTGGGAAGCAATGCGCGACATACCCGATGCGGGTGTGACCTTTATCAAGGCGACGGCCTACTACCAGATGGAAGATTTCCGGAATGCGCTGCAGACTGCACTGCGGGTCGAACAGATCGCAATCGAGCAAGAGAAAACCATCAAGGAGAACTGGTGGTATTTGCAGGTTGTCCTGTATAACGAGCTAAAGGACATCGATAACGTTATCAATGTCCTTGAAAAACTGATCCTGAACTATCCGAAGAAGCAGTACTGGATGCACCTTGCAGGCATGTACAGCGAAAAGAATTTTGATGACAAGGCTTTGTCGGCTTACTACGCCGCTTATACGCAGGACATGTTCGAGAAGGAATCGGAACTCATTATGCTCTCACAGCGACTGCTGAATGCCGAAGTTCCTTACGAAGCGGCCGTCGTGCTTGAAAAAGGATTTAAGGCAGGCATCATCAAGGAGAACGAGAAGAACCTCAAACTACTGGCTACCTCTTACACCATGGCCCAGGAAATGAGTAAGGCAATTGATGCCTGGCGATCGGCCACAAAATTTGCCGAGGACGGTGAACTGCAGTACAGGCTGGCACAGGCTCTGGCCAATGAGGATCGCCACAAGGAAGCAGTCGTAGCCTATCAGGCGGCGCTGGATTCCGGCGATCTGAAAGATGAGGGAGACGTAAACTTCTGGCACGGAATTTCCCAGATGCAACTGGAATCCTGGGATGCCGCAACGAAGGCATTTCGCGCTGCCGCCAAGGCTGACAAGAAAATGCAAAAGCAGTCGCGCCAGTATATTCGTTACATTTCGGGCGAGAAACGACGACAGGAAGAACTTCGTAAAATGCTGACAGGCAACTAAACGGGTCAATCATTCCGGATAGGCTGGATTGGCACATAGTCAAAAAGGGAATCTCTGCAGGACGGAGGTTCCCTTTTTTAGTTTTGGCTACTGGTCCCGTTTGGTCGGCCGATGACGAAGGGTCCGGGCAAACTTTTTCCGTACTTTTTTCTTCTCAGCGCGCGCCCCCGCATCTTGTTTCTCGACAAAATGCGCCAGTTCGCGTTGAAATTTGCGATAACTCAGGAGCCTTGAATTTTCAAGCGTTCCCGCGGCAATAGCTGCCTGAACGGCGCAACCCGGTTCAGATTCGTGTGCGCAATCATTGAACCGGCAATTTTGCGCCGCAACGTCCACATCAGAGAACGTCTGTGCCAGGGATGCCTCATCGGCCCAGATTTGAATTTCCCGCATGCCAGGTGTATCAATGATTAATCCACCACGGTCCAGGCTGCACATCTCTCGAAAGGTTGTGGTGTGCCGTCCTTTATCATCTCCCTGACGGACGGCGCCAGTTTCGAATCTTTCGAAACCCAGCAGAGCGTTGATAATGGTGGACTTGCCAACACCGGACGAACCCAGCAGCGCGACAGTCTGACCAGGGCCGATGTAGGCGTTCAGGGCCTCAATTCCTTCACCGGATTGAGCGCTCACGATATGTATGGGAACCCCTGCCGCAATAGCACCGAGGGAGAGCAGTTTTTCCTCGCGATCAGGACATAAGTCCGCCTTGTTAAGGACAATCACTGGATTTGACCCGCTACTCCAGGCGAGAACCAGGTATCGTTCAATCCGGTTCGCATTGAAGTTATCATCGAGACCGCTGACGATAAACACACTGTCGATGTTAGCGGCGACCACCTGCTCTTCATATTTTTCTCCAGCTTCCTTGCGGGAGAATTTACTGAATCGGGTGAGGGTATACTCAATGGTGACAGAAGTCGGATCATCCTTGTCTGCAGGTTGGGTAAGCACCCAGTCGCCGACGGTTGGCAGTTCGGCTTTTGTGGTCGCCTCAGCGTAGGTACGGCCGGGCAAACTGCCGAGCAATTCTCCTGCAGCGGACAACAGGTGGTAGCGGTTAAGGTCCAGCCTCGCGACTCGCGCAGGCGTGAGATGCTGTGGTAGATCTTCTAATTGTTGTTGGAAATGTGGCTTCCAACCCAGTTCAACTAAATCCATTCAATGCTCCAGATATGCAGGTAAGCGATAGGCTGCGCTGACAGATCTGGATGAATACACGGGTTGGAAATTCGCGCGGACAGGATGGTCCGGCGGAACATGCGTGATATTAACTCAGCCCTGCAGCGTTGCGCTTCAGTGTCGTTCTAACAATCATAGAAATGCTCCTGGCGGTGTTTAAGTTAACAGCACCTTATAATTTACCGGCACGCCTTTCAAGTAGCCAGGTCACCCCCCTGCGTAACAGGGGATTAAACAAAACCAGCGCTGTTATCCCAAGCAGGACTAAAGTGACGGGACGTTCGATGAGAAAACTGAATTCCCCGTCGCCGAGGGTTATGGCCCGGCGTAAGTTATCCTCCAGCATACCGCCTAAAATGAAGCCGAGGAGCAGGGGTGCCATCGGAAACTCCAGCAAACGTAGTGTCACTGCAAGCGTCGCGATAATCACCATCATCTGGATGTCAAAAGTGTTGAACGAAACCAGATAGACGCCCATCAGGGAAAAAAACATGATCGACGGGATAAGGAATTGCCTGGGAATCTGCAGGAGTTTTGCGATGTAGGGAATCAGGGGAAGATTCAGGAACAGTAAAATAACATTGCCTACATACATCGAGACGATAACCGACCAGAAGACTCCTGGCTCATCGACGAAGAGCCTGGGTCCCGGTTGAATTCCGTATGCGATCAACGCGCCAAGCAGCACTGCTGTGGTTCCTGATCCCGGTATGCCCAGGGTGAGGAGCGGGACGAAGGAGCCGGTGCAGGCGGCATTGTTCGCAGTTTCCGGCGCCGCGAGACCTTTCAGACTGCCCTGACCAAACTGCCGCTTTTCATCGTCCAAGGCGAGGTTGCGCTCGAATCCATAGGCGAGAAACGAGGCAATGGTTGCACCTGCGCCCGGTAACACACCGATAAGGAAGCCAAGCACAGAGGAACGGGTGATCACGGGTGCGACGGATTTCAGTTCCTGCGCACTGAGTCTGAGATCCATGCCATCGAGTTGTACCGGCTTCGTCTGCTCACCTTGTTTTAACACCATCATGACCGCTTCGGCGAGCGCAAAAGTACCCATCGCCAGCAACAGGAAACTGATGCCATCGATCAGGTCCATGCGTCCAAAAGTAAATCGTTGCACGCCGGCTGACAGATCCGTACCGACGGTTGACAACATCAGTCCGAGACAAGTCATCAATAGTGATTTTAGATATTGACCCGGCGGTGAAAACGCGGAAACCAGCGACAGACCAAGCAGCATCAACACGAAATAGTCTGCGGATTGAAATCCAAGGGACAGTTTCGCCAGTATTGGCGCAGCCATTACAAGCATTAACGCCGCCAGCGTACCACCGGCGAAGGAGGACCAGGCCGCGAGTGCCAGGGCTTTTCCCGCCAGGCCCTTCTGGGCCAGGGGATAGCCATCGAATGCGGTAGCCACGGTTCCTGCGACGCCCGGTGCGTTGATGAGAATCGAGGAGGTTGAACCGCCAAAGATTGCCCCATAATAGACCCCGGATAACAGGATCATGCCACTGGCTGGTTCAAATCCGTAAGTAATGGGGATCATCAATGCGATGGCAGAAATGGGTCCGAGTCCGGGTAACATACCGATCAGCGTGCCTGCAGCGCAACCACCAAAGACCAGCAGCAGATTGTGCAATGTCATGACTGTGGTAAGTCCGAGTAACAGACCGTCAAGCATTATTGGGACCCCCAGATCAGCCAGCGTCCCGGGTCCAGATAGATCCCAAGGGAGTCCATAAGTAACCAGAACCCTATAACCAGGGGCACACAGGCTGCGAGAATGACCAGGATTCGTCGCTCACCCAGTACCGCACAGCTCAGGCATAGGAATGTAATGGTCGCTGGTAAAAAGCCGAGCCACTCAAGGACAGCACCATACCCGCTCATCAGAAACAGGAGCAGGGCGGCCTGACGCCACTGGTAATCAACCAGTGCCGAGGTGTCTGGATCTTCCGATGGTAAAAACAGCAGCAATCCGGCGATCAGCGCACCCGCCAGGGCGATAAGATAGGGCAGGGAGCGGGCATTGAACGTTTCCTCCTCGGACCAGAAATCCAAAGGGATCTCGGTTGCGAGTCCGCCATAACTGCAGAATACGATGAGAAAAATCGCCGCTGTAACTCTATTTTTAGTTATATAAACAATCAGTTATGTCTCTTTTCTAGATTTTAGATCAATTGCGAAGAAAACCAAGATTGCGCATTAATTCACCGATTTCAGCCTCCTGTTTCTCCAGGTATGCGTAGAATGCGTCGCCCTCAATATGTAATCTCGACCAGCCGTTTCGGGCGCGTACCTGCTCGAATGCATCACTGGCCAGCGTCCTCGTAACGGTTGCTTTCATCTGGGTATAGCGCGCTTCCGGTAAGCCCGGAGCGGCAAAAAATCCCCGCCAGTTGGCGAATGTCAGTTCATAGCCCAGTTCCCGAAGAACCGGCAGATCCGGTGCATCACTAATGCGTTCCGGCGCTGTGATGGCCAGAATACGTACTTCCCCGGCCCTGGCCATATCAATTGCCTCGCTTAAACCGGTGGAGAGGATCTGGGCTTCACCCGTGAGGATACCGGCCATGGCTTTACCGCCGCCATCGTAAGCCACATAAATCACCTTACGCGGGTCCATGCCTGCGAGTTGTAACGCCCGGGCAAACACAAAGTGGTCGGTACTGCCGCGAACTGAACCACCTGCGACTTTTACCGATCTGGGATCCTGGGAGAATGCCTCGATCACCTGCGCCCAGTTCATCAGTCTGGAGTCTGCCGCGACAACGAAGCTGCTGTAATCGGCGATCACCGAGGCAATTGGTTTAAGATCCCGGAATGATTGCGGGAATATTTTCTGTAGCGACCGCACTACCATGGGTGTAGAGGAGATCAATAAAGTGTTCGTTTGACGTTGCGCCGTCTCGATGAGTTTTGCGATTGCGCGACCACCGCCACCCCCGGAATAGTTCTCGAACGACACCTTACTTACCGCCCCGGACTTCAGCATTGCTTCCCCCATCCCGCGGGCGGTGCCATCCCAGCCCCCTCCAGGTCCGGCCGGAATGAGGAAATGCACCTCATCCTGGGTCTCAATCGGTGCTGCGTCCGCAACCCAGACGAGCAGCGCCAGACAGGCTGCGAGCAGTAGTTTCACGATAGCGCGGACTGAACTTCCGATTGCGCCAGCGCAAGGATTTCAGGTTTAAGGCATTGATACGCCCACTCGAGCCAGGGTAACAACGCGGCAAGATTTGTCGTCTCAACGGTGCCACCACCCCAGATACGCAATCCAGGAGGCGCATCGCGATGGCCACCGATGTCCAGGGCCACACCTTCATTTTCAAGCAATGTGACCAGCTGTTTGATCAGCCCTGCTTGCTGATCATCCGTGGTGGCAACAAAATCCGGATCAACGATTTTAAGGCAGATCGACGTGCTGGAGCGCGTACCCGGGGCTTCGCTCAGAAATTCAATCCAGTCGGTTTTGGAAACCCAGTCACTAAGGCAGTCGAGATTTGCTGCACTCCGAGAGATTAATGCTGCCAGTCCACCGATTTCCTCCGCCCAGTTCAACGCATCCAGCTGATCTTCTACCGCTAGCATTGACGGAGTATTAATAGTTGCGCCCTCGAAGATGTCACGCATCAGCGCCCCATTTTTAGTTAGCCGGAATATTTTTGGCAGTGGCCAGGATGGCTGGTAGCTTTCCAGGCGGGATACCGCCCGGGGTGACAATGCCAGCATGCCATGGGCGGCTTCCCCGCCTAACACCTTTTGCCACGACCAGGTAATAACGTCGAGCTTGTGCCAGTCAATCGGCATCGCGAATACGGCCGAGGTGGCGTCGCAAAATGTTAACCCTTTCCTGTTTTCAGAGATCCAGTCGGCATCCGGTACCCGCACTCCGGAGGTCGTTCCGTTCCAGGTGAAAATCACATCCCGGTTGACAGAGTCGACTTGTCCAAGGTCAGGCAGTTGACCGTAATCCGCGCTGATATGACGGACATCCTCGAGCTTCAATTGTTTGCTGATATCCGAATACCATCCCTGGCCAAAACTTTCCCAGGACAGTACATCAATGCCGCGCGCGCCCAGCATGGACCACATTGCCAGTTCGAAGGCGCCAGTATCGGAGCCCGGGACAATTCCAAGCAGGTAATCTTCCGGCATGCCAAGCAAGGTCTTACTGTCGTCAATCAGCTTTTTAATCCGCGCCTTTGGTTGTTTCGCTCGATGTGAGCGCCCCAGGTTTGCGGTATCAAGATTGTGCACAGACCAACCGGGTCGCTTGACCGTCGGTCCTGAAGAAAAGCGTGGATTCACGGGAATCGAGTTTGGTTTTTGCATAGAACTCTGCCAGGAAGTTTAGAATCCCGATCCTCGCGGACGCTGATCAGGTATTGTCGGAAAGAGCGCAATTTGCGGATTTAGGCGGTATATGTCAAGTTTCGTTCCGCGAGATAATGCTTGCCGCACTGAGTCCCTGCTTGACTGGCCGGGTTGCCTTTGACACTGCGTTGACCCAACAACAAGTCTGTCCTTATGAAAATTTCAAGTGAATACCAAATTGCCGGCATGATGGCAGTCTCGGCAATGTTTACGCTGGTGGGTTATGAACTCATTCGCTCAGCAGCAACGGTGTTGTTCAAGACGGCCTATGGTGCGGAAAATCTTCCCCTGGTCATGGCTGCCATGCCCGTTGTGGTTTTCGCCGGTGTCGCCCTTTATGGGTGGGTTCTCAGTCAGCTTGGCCCCCGGCGCACCTTGCTGGTGACCTCTCTGGGTTCAGGTTTGATCATACTGTGCTGTTACCTGGTTGTGATGACCGGTAACAAGACCATCACACCGGTGCTGTTCCTCGTGAAAGAGTTTTATATTGTACTGTTGATTGAACAGTACTGGAGCTACATCAATTCGTCGCTATCGCCGGCAACAGGACGCAAGTTAAATGGACCTATCACGGGAATCGCCGGACTCGGTGGTGCCATCGGCGGTTCACTTGTCGCCGTCTCGGCCGAATCACTGGGTACTGAAACGATGATCCTGCTGGCGGCGGTTTCATTGCTGCCCGCCGCTCTGGTCTCCAATCTGACCTATGTCATCCATGGCGAACCACGGATTCCCGAGACTGTCCATGGCAAGGCTCACCACTACATGGGCTGGCAGCTAATCCGATCCAATCCGACGCTGTCCTGCCTGTTAGCGATCGTTTTTTCCTCCCAGATCATCGCGGCTGTGCTGGACTTTAAATTTCAGGAACTGCTTTCTGTCGAGTTTACCGGCCGACGGGATCAGGAAACTGCCTTTCAGGGCAGATTCTGGGGAACCTTGAATACTTCCGTGCTGGCATTACAGTTTCTGATTACACCACTCTTACTAACCTTCATTGCCCTGCGCTGGGTACATCTATTGCTGCCGTTAATTCATCTCACTGCGATAGCCGTTGCGCTGTATCAACCGAATGTGTGGACAGTGGGCGCCGCCTTTTTTCTTTTCAAGGCGTTCGACTACTCACTGTTTCGCGCTGCCAAGGAACTTCTCTACATCCCCCTGGGATTTAACGAGAGATACCGTGCCAAAGAAGTCATCGATGTATTCGGTTATCGGTCAGGCAAGGGAGGTTCTTCGGTTGCCATCGTCATGCTGCAAAACGCAGGCATTTTGATGAGTCAGTACTACCTTGCCATCGGCTTCATGGTCACCGCTCTCTGGCTGGGATTGATCTTTCCGCTGACCCGCTCCGAAAAAGAGATTGTCGAGGATACCCTCTAGCCCGCATTGT